>CALUYR010000054.1 GCA_944325045.1 Candidatus Gastranaerophilales bacterium | reverse complement strand
GAAAAAAGTTTAGGATGACATGGGGTTAAAGTAGCTTGGGGCTCCAACATTGACTCATTAGGCGCAAATCCTTGTCTCCCTTGAGGTTCGTTCCCCCCCCCCCCCGTATTCATTGCTATACTTGACTTTTCCATGACTTTACCTCCTTTTTTCTCCATTATACATTATTTTCACTAAATTTCAAGTAGTTAGCATATATTAAAAAATGTAAAAATTGTGGATTTTTATTTAAGAATAAATAAATATTAGTCGATAACTGCTATATGTGTATAAGGAAGGTTTCTAATGGATGAAATAAAGAAAATTTTATTCGACGTAAATTATACGACCTCAAAAAGCCAGCAAACTAACGATGACAAGCAAGATTTTACAAAATTGTCAGAAGCTTTGAGCGGAAAAAAACAGCTAATCGGGAATGATACAATACAAATCTACAGCTACAAGCTTAACGGCAAACGGATAACAACAACCAATCAGAATGAAAAAATTGCAGGTAAAATTTTCAATCAGATACAAGGGTTAAGCCTTAAAAAGAACACACTAAAAACATTACAGCAAATAAACGAGCAAAACATACTTGACGTCATTAATGAATATAACAAAATAAGCCCTGACGAAACACTTGCAGATGCAATATTGTCAGAATGGGGTCTTGGCGGTGAAGCTTTGAGAATTTATATAGCAGAACCGCTTGCAAAGTATGCTGAAAATCAAGGTCTGACAGAAACGGCCCTTCCTGAAAATACACTTGATATAAAAGAATTAAAAACTTATATCAATAGCACAGTAAAAAAACTTAACAGCGCAAACACCGAAGAAGTTCATTATGAACATGCTTCCACTACCGGAAATACAAAAAAATCAAACAATCAGGAAAAAATCCCTGAAAGCATAGATCCAAATGAATATACTCTTGAAGGCTTAAAGAAAAAATATCCTTCCGACAAATATATAGTCGAAGAAGATCCCTATTACGGCTTAACTGTAAAAGAAAAAAACTCAAATAAGCTGATACTAAAAGTATATATAGCCGGTAGAGCGGAAGGTTACGGAACATATATTACAGAATACGATGAAGAAGGTAAAGAAAAACTTTTCCGAGGCTACAATGCAAAAGGCGAATTACAGTTCTATGATAAAAATGGTGAAAGACACTATGTGTTAGTAGATAAATTATATGATGACATTTATGCAAAAACAAAATGGGGACTTCCGACAACCGGAAAAGATATAGATAAACACATCAAGCAGATAAACACTGAAAATATATTAACTATCTTACGAGAATACGCTGATAAATCCGGCGGAGAAAGTTTGATACAAGCGATAATGTCAGAACTGGGTTTGAGTGCTGAAAAAAGAGCCGAACTTGTAACCCATGTAACAGATGTGCTTTTAGAATATGCTCAAGCAAAAGGAATATACACAGACGACATAGCAGACAGAATTAGGCAAAACATAGGCTATGAGAAAAGAAAAATCGGCCCGATGAATGCAGACAATATAGAAAAAGATATTGAACGGCTTCTCGACAGAATATCCACAAGTGACGCAGACGAAGATAACAATTCAACAGCACCTAACGGCCGTATTGACGGAGATTTTAAACAGGGTATTACCGGCGACTGCTGGCTTCTTGCGGCAATAAAAGCTATTACAAACAACCCGCAGGCGCTTGAAATGCTTAATAGTTTAATTACGCAGGATGCAAACGGCAACATAATTGTAGAATTAAAAGGAGCCGGCAAAACATACATAATAACCCGGGAAGAACTTTACGGCTGCACAGAGTTATCAACCGGGGATCTCGATATACGAGCTATTGAAATTGCAGTGAACAGATATTTGCACGAAGAATATGAACACAGCTGGAATCCCCATAGAAGAAATGATATTGATAAAGGCGGTCAAGCACAACTGGCATTCCAAATACTTTTTAATAAAGGAGGAGATAATTTCTTAAGAGAAAGCGGTTGGGGAAGTATTTATGAAGCCTTGTTTTCTGTAAATAATTCATTAATAGAAAAAATTAAAAACCATAAAGCTATAGTAGTAGCCGGAGTAACCCCATTAAACTTTTCCGAACTAAAAAAAGCAACAGATGAAAACGGTAATAATGTAAATATAGAAAGGAATCATGCATATTCAATAATAGACGCGGACGAACAATACGTCTATCTCGCAAATCCTTGGGATACATCACAAGTCATAAAAATGACCCACGAAGATTTCAAAGCTACATTTAACAGCGTCGATGTACTTGAACTGGAATAAAAAATCAAGTTACATAAAATTAATCTGTATATTTATTTCCCCAAAATCTGCATTTTTTTGTATGCTATTTTATTTGGCAGGCTAAAAATTATAAATTCCGCTCAAACATTCTAACTTTAGAAAAACACTATTGTAAATATTTAGAAAAAAAAATTAACTTTATTTCCATTTTTATTGTATAATGTGTATGGAATAAAGTATTATGCATTGGAAATTTGATATAAAACTTTTACTGGTTTCAACTATTGCATTGGCTGGAATATTGACTGTAGCCCTGTGCATTACTCAGCCCAAAATGCACAAACCTTTCCAGCTCAGTATTATAGAATATATTATTAAAATCAATACAGACGGTAGTGTAACTTCTACAAAAAGCGTTACCACTCACACAATAAAGGAAGGGAACAAATGAAAAAGATTTTTGCATTTATATTAACTTTATTTTATCTTTTGACAGGCAATATCTGCTTTGCATTCAGTGAAATGTACTACATAAAAAATACTGATATCAACAAAGTTTCCGGTATAGCGAAAAATGTATTTGCCGAAAAAGAATATACCCTCAAACAAGAAAATCCTTTATGGGCTGTTTCTAATAAAGATAAAGAAAAATATGCGGTAATAATATTTCAGCCGGAAGGCAAAGATTTGTATTATTACATTGATGCAGATAAAAGCGGGAAAAAAATTAACAAAGAATTTTTGAAAAATTTAAACAAACAAAATATTCAATATGATGAATATAAAAATACAACTTATCAGGAATATTTCTCAAATCTTGCACAACAAACTCTTAAAGGAGAAAAGCCGACATATTCCTTTGATTCACCAAAAAATATTTCGCAATCAGAGAAAACATCTGTCTCAAACCCGAAGGTTTTGCAGGGCTCAGTAAAAAAAATCGGGAAAAATTCAGTTATGCAGGTATATCTGCAGCATGCAATAAATACAGCAACAGCAATGGAAGGCGATAACGTTACTGCTGTCTTAAAAAAAGACTGGGTCGTGGATTCATTCGTAATTGCCCAGCAGGGCAGTGTTTTGTACGGAACCCTGGTTGAAGCTCAATCGGCCAAAAGAGGAATGAGAAACGGTAAAGTCCGGATTGGCTTTAATAAGATTGTTACTCCGTTAGGAACTACATATAATCTCAAAACCCAAAATATTGATTTTGAAGTTACAAATGAGGGAAAAGTTAAGAGTTCAATTACAAAAGTTGCAGCAGCATCAGCCATTGGCGCATTGGCCGGATTAGGACTTGCGCTTTTGGGCGGAGATAAATACGGCACAAGTGCTGCAATCGGAGCAGGCGTTGCCGGCGGTGTCGCTTTGGTGGCAGCAGTAGCCGCAAAAGGCGTAGACGCTGAAATACCTTCTTATACAGAACTTGAAGTTGTTGTTGACGAAGATATTAAAGCAATCGTTAATTATTAAAAGGGCTAATTATGAATAAAAAATTGATTATTATAGGCTTCTTAATTTTAGGTATTTGCGTAATAGGAAAATTATTATTTTCCACATTAAAAAATATCAAGTTAGATGAATTTCATCCTGCCGCTATAATCTTCGTAATAGATTCTTCGGCATCAAATCAAGCAAAACTTAATGAAGAAATTAAATATCTGAGGTCTATATGCTCAATTTTAGATCCTGAAGATGTTATAAAAATTCTTAAAGTATCAGAAAGTTCATACCTCATATATGAAGGGGCGCCAACTAACGGCTCAACAATAAATAATGCACTTAAAGAATTTACAAAACTTGATTCAAATGATTACGGAACGGCCTACGGAGAAGCGCTAAAAAAAGCGTTTGATCATGTTTTGACCATGAAAAAAGAAGGATATGTTCCATCCGTAGTTGTAATCGGAGATCTGGAAAATGAAGGAGACATAAGCAGACAAATAGATTGGGAAACTTTACCGCAAAGTGTTGAAAATGTAAAAAAATATGTACCGGAGGTTTCTATGCTGTTTGCATACGCTCATCCTGAAAAATTAGATTTGGTTAAAACTAAACTGACGCCTGTTCTTGGCGAAAAAAGATTGGTTATAGCCAATGAACTCACAGCAGATAAATCACAGAGAAAACTTTTGGAAGCAATCGGAAGATAGGAGAAACTGATGACTTTTACCATAACTACAAAAAATGATGAAAAAACTTTTGCAGATAAAGAACTTGTAAATATTTCATCCCGTGACGGCTATGACTACAAAATAGATTTAGGTTTTGATTTTATGCTTGCTGTTGAGTATAACCGGGACAGCAACAGATACACTTTATTAAATCAGTTTAACTGTACGGAATTTTTGTTTAAGGGTCAGCCGCTTCCGCAGCGTCTTGAAATCGAAAGAATGTGCAAAATTATGGTAAAAAATTCTGACGAATTTATAAGTATAAAAGTTAACTCCGATGCAGGAACAACAAAGATTACCCGCGAAAACTTAACCGAACAGGATATAAAAGATTTATACGGCGATGAGGTGAATGCAGCGGCAAAATTAAAAATTGAAAAAAGAAAATCAGAACTAGAAGAAGCTCGTGTCGCAATTACCAAACAAGTTGCATTTTCAATAAACGATTTGAGAAGCAAACTGTCTATGAATTCAAAATCAGGTATTGTTATGCATATTGCACTATTGATTGCCTCAATAGTTCTGGCATTCGGCGTTGCAAATTATCTTACGGGGTTATCGTTAAAAGATGCAGGCAGTATTATTCAAATGCCGGTTAACATGAAAATTGTTCTAATGTATTCTGTGATAATATACGGTATAGGACTTATGGGCAAGCAGGGAGTTTATTTATATCTGCAAAATAAACTGGAAGAACTTTCTCCAGCAAACAACGCAGCTGAAAAAATTATGCTGGTCTTATCAGTATTATTTTTTACTGCAATTTATATAATAAACCTGCTTTATTATATGTCACCGGGATCTATGACATTGTTTGCAATATTTATGTCGTTGTTCTTCACCGGAACTTTTGCTGTTCTTGTTGCAGCTTGCGGATATTTCAAAAGCGCAAAGGTCGAAATATCTAAAGAATTAAATAAATTTGAATACAGAGAAGATTTTGAAATTGTCGTAAAAGAGTACCAGCAATGGATTGAAAGATACATCAATAATCTTAGCAGAAATAAAATCACCTATATAAAAGATAAATTATTCATTCTGCAAATAAAATCCGTAGGGGAGATATGTCTTGGGATTTTAACAGCTCCATTCTTGGCTTACGGAGTTTCCAACACCCTTGCGATGTGTTTCCCTGAAGCAGCAGGCTGGATAAGGATTTCAGGATTAAGATTTTCTCCGGTATTTTTAGTACTTGCAACATTTATGATTATTTTTGCATTTTTTGCATTTGTGAATGCATTTTTATGCAACAAAAAAATTCAAGCCTCAAACGTTTTGAAAAATGACGGTTTCAGCAATTATTTTAAACATGGTGTTGAGATCTACGGCTTGCAAGGGATAAAAAAACTTAACGTTGAAATGCAGCGTTCATTTATTATAGGGCTTTGCATAATATTCATAGAATTTTCAATGAACATTTCTTACTTTATGCAGGAAATGGGCGGAGATTTAAGCGGAATGTTCCTAAGTTCGGTTGCTGCAATGGTTCCGACAGCACTGCTTATTGCGGAAACTTATATGCTCAGCCAGACAAAGTTTGATATATATACTTGTGATGAATTGTTAACTAAACTAGATAGAGATTAATTTTGTACAAAATATTTTTCAGCCTAATAACAGTAATAATTTTAATTATAACATTGTGCTCCGGGATTTTCCGGCCAAAAATGCACAAACCGATTATGCTGTATAATTCTGATTACGAAATTGTCGGAAATACTCCGGAAACTAAAGAGAATAAAATTCTGCCTGAACAGCCAGTCAAGCCGAAAAATGAACAAAAAGTAAAAAAAGTTGAAACATATAAAGAACAAAATTCAATAAATACGAAAAAACAAACACAAAATAACGTATCAGTCCGGGTTCAAGCGCCGGTAAAAAATGTGGTTAATGAACAAACAACATCAACTGTAGTTAATCAGGAAAAGAAAGAACAAACATCTACGCAACTTAACGAGAAAATAACAGAAGAAAACGAGCAGCTGAAACAAAAAGTTATTTCCTGGAATGAATGGCGATCAAATCTTCAAAACAAAATTATGAAAGATACTCGCATGCCTATTGTTCCAGAGGGCACGGTTTTCAAATTTGCATTTAATGTAGATAAGTTTGGCAGAATAAACAACATACGAACATGGTCGCTTTCCCCTGCATATACACCTTATGCAATACAGTATATTGCACCGGTAATAAAAAAATGTCAGGGACATGATATATTAGATTTTCCAGTCGGCTCGGAACGTTTCAGGACACTAATGGAAGGCGGATGGGAAATTGCAAACTACGAAAAATTCAGTAAGCCGGACGATTTCAACGATACAGAAAAAATATTAATAAACAGGTAATGATTATGTATAAATGCACGGATTGCGGACAAGAATATACAATAAACCCAGCCTCTTGCGACTGCGGCAACAATATTTTTGAAGAAATACAAGAAGTTATAAAACCGAAAGAAGCAATTTATCATTCTCAACGCGCCAATAAACCTTCAAAACGTGTTGAAAAGAACTTATCAGGTGAAATATTATCCTGGCTGATATTTACAATTTGTATTATATTATCAGCACTTGCATTAATGTTTCTGGGCAACAGTAGTACGCCAACAAAGACAGAAGTTAATTCAAAACCAAAAGTTTCGGTAAAAAAAAATATTCCCTCAATTGATGAATTATGGGTTGAACCAAACATAGATGTTAAACCACAGGAAGAGGAGAAACCATCTATATTACAGTCAATTTTTGATGCGCCGGTTGTACAAAGAATTAAAAACCGACAAAACCAGCAGTCTATAAAAACTGAACGAAAAATTACCCCGACACCGCAACCTGCCCCACCGGTTCAGCAAGTCGTAACTCCCCCCCAGCCAAGAGGAGAGCAGATAAAAAATCCGCCGTCCCAAGCGCCGAAAGAACCTGAATTAAAACAGATCCCTCCGAAGATTGATGAAGCTGCATTACGCCGTGAATACACAAAATATAAAATAGCATTAAGAAATACAATAGCGGCAAATATTGATTTTGCCGGGATTATTGGGGACGGGAAATGTGCTGTTACGTTCAAAATTGACCAGGCAGGAAATCTTATTAACAGAAAATTTGCAATTCAATCAAATAATAACAGCTTAAACGATGTTGTATATAATGCAATGATGCAGAATCCGACTTTTCAGCAGCCGCCGAAAGGTTACAAAAACGAAACGTTGACGTTAAGCGTAAAGATGTACGATGGAAATTTCGAGGTAACTTTAAATTAATTATTTATAAATTTATATTTTTGTGTCGGCTGGGAATTTACTGCCGGGGCATTTTTTATGGATTCTTGCAATACATCAAGGAAAGTTGAAATATCATCAGTATTGTAAAATGTACCTTTAGTATAATCACACAGACATTTGAGAGCTGTAGAATCGGAAGAAACAAGGACAACATCAATGATAATATCTTTTCTTTTTGCGACAAGAGCGCGGGCAAAAGCACAAGGATCGCCTCCGCAATTTTCACCTCCGTCGGTAATTAGGATAATTTTTTTAGGATAATTAGTCGGAAGCCCCGAAAAATCCAAAGAAACAGACTGATCCAGCGCAAGTGTCAGCGGAGTAGAACCTCCGATAGAGACAGAATACATACCGGAAATCAATTTTGAGGCATCATAAGGTCTAACCGGAACTATTGCAGAAGTAGCAGAGCAGGAATCTGAGGTATTTCCGAGATAAGATGGCGTTTTTGTTTTAACCAGATATTTACCGTTTTTATCTTTTTTAATGGATCTAACCATACTTATAACAGGTGAATAAGGGTTGTTACCGTTATCATGCCCGAATACACGGAAACCGACTTTAGTAGAAGCAGGCAATTGAGAGACAATAGCCGCCATTGAATTTTGGGCTGCCTCAATCCAGTAAGACATACTTCCGGAATAATCCATAACGATATCTATAGTGCTTACGGGTTCAGCAAGAGCCTGCCTTTGGGAAACGTAATTTTGTGAGTAGTAATTGTTATAAAGATTTTTTTGAATAACCATCCCGGAGTTTTTCTGTACAGAACCGGAAGGAGACGTAACTTTACCGCTGGTATTAACCTTATATTTAACCGCTGCAAACGTTCCGACAGAACAACATAATAATATTAAAAACCCCAATAAAACCTTTTTCATAACAATAATAATTATACTCAAAAAACAATTTAGGACAATAGCATCTAAACAACATTTAGATATATGAAAATGCCCGGGGTAGTTGTAAAAGAACACATGGTTTGATTTTTTTGCAAATTGTGGTTGTATCAAAATAAATTATTTTATTTTTTGCCATATTAAAGGGAGTTTTAAAGTGTTATTACCTAAGCCTGGAATCAAAAATTCAAATAGAGGTTTGAATCTGCCGTTTTTCTTTAATGCTTCAATAACCGGATGGGTTTTCATAAATCTGATATTTCTTGCATCATCGACTAATACGGTATCTTCTAATGGAATAGTTCTATCTGCAATATAAAGATGTTCTTGTAAATGATTTCCAAGTATGAATATACCATTCATTTCTAGCTTGTTATATATTTTATCAATAAGTTCCTGTATTATTTTTCTTTTATTTGTTTCCAGGTTAGGGCTGTCTCCATGTTTAAATACTCCGCTTAAATTGTTATCTGTCAGCTGATAAATTGCATTTCTGAAAAATATTGCACCTGCTTTTTGATGATTATTAAATGCTTCTATATCTTTAATATCTTCCTTAATAAAGCTAACATTTTCCTTAAAAGATTCTTTGGGAATAAAATATCTTTGCGGATAAAGATCAATATTATCAAATCGTATTGTATAAATAGGATCAGAAACATTATTAACAGGGAATGAGGGTTTATCTGTTTCTATAAAATTTGTATGAAAAATTTTACTTAAGAATTGTTTATTATTTTCACTATTATGGTTTACTAAAAATCCGTCTTCTGCCAGAGGATGTATGGCATAAATACCTTTACGAGCAAAATCTATAGCTTTGCTGCTTTTATCTAAAGAATAAATATTATATTTGAAGCGCTTGTCAAATAGTGTGTTAATAGATAGAGCTTCTTCTCCGTTAGAACCCGCATACACTAAGATATTCGTTCCTTTCGGGAATTCATTCTCTATAATCTTAACAGCCTTTTGTAAGACTTCTGAATCATGATAAAAATTAGTACTGATTGAATTTCCTGTATTATTATCAATCATATTATAACTTTTAAAATTTATACTAGAATATGTATGTTTAACAGAATTAATTTTCATATTTATAAAAAAACAGAACAAAACTTTTTTTGCGTATAAATACTGTTAACACAATGTTTAATACAACCACTTTAGGCTTCGCCTTGGTGGGTTCTCATTGTAAAAGAACACATGGTTTGATTATTTTGGGCAACATAAATTTGAAATATTAAATAAATGAGCAAATTTGCAATTTTAAGAATATA
>CALUYR010000053.1 GCA_944325045.1 Candidatus Gastranaerophilales bacterium | reverse complement strand
TGTCTTTTGCGAAATATTTCTGTTTCGCCGTTTTGTGCTGCTATATTTTTTTATATAAAGGAGGATTTTTATGAATAGTTTTTTCAAAAATCGGGGAAGCAAGATTTCTAATGACGCCCAAAACCCCAAGGGTTATCTAAAATGGGAATACACCCGACAAAAAGCCGCGTTTACACTGGCGGAGGTCTTAATAACACTTGGAATTATAGGCGTCGTCGCGGCTATGACTTTGCCTACGCTTACAGCTAAGCATCAGGAAAAAGCTAGAATAGCCAATTTGAAAAAAATATATTCTCAGCTGCAAAATGCCTTTAATCTTGCAGTATATGAAAACGGACCAATGATAAACTGGGGATTGACAAATAGTAAGACAGGGATTTTAGATGAAGATGGGGCAGAAATTATAGACAAAAGCAGTGCTGTTAAGTTTATGTCTTACATAACAAAATACCTAAAAAAGGGTGACGACAGTCTTTATAATAGTTCAAGAGAGGTAGTCTCTCTTGATGGCCGGCTTATATCAGAGGCAATGTCAGGGAATTGGTCAACTATAAACTCTGAAGGAAATATCTTTATTACATCAGATGGATTTATACTAACCATGGGCTGGATTCATAACAACGGGGCAACTGGGGACTTTTGGGTAACATTGCCTAATGAGAAACAATGGCAAACCGGAGTTACAAGATTTCATTTTACTATAGATCATAAAAAGGGGTTTGTTGCAGATGGACAGACACAGACTTCATTTAGATCCCAATGCGATGTTAAAAGTAAATCTATAGCTTCTGATTTAAATGGAAGAAGTTGCACCGCTTGGGCTTTACAAAATGAAAATATGGAATATTTACGATGCAACGATCTTAGCTGGAACGGAAAACGAAAATGTAAATAAATAACTTTAATTTATTTTTAAAACAGCGCTATGACGGTTCGTTGTAGCGTTTTCTTTTCTGTATGAGAAAAATAAATCATTATTACAGCAAGTGCAATAAGGGCATACATCAATTTTTTTAACCCCGCATTCCTCAAGCTGCCGCTTATTAATTCCTTTTAAGTTAACATAAATATCTCCCCGGCGGATTTCATAAAGGCCTTCAAAATCCTGAACCGATGCCCGAAGCTGTCGAAATACATCCTCTCCAACATTATAACAACACATAGATATTGCAGGGCCGATTGCCGCGGTAATATCTTTTACACTACAACCAAATTCTTCCACCATTTTTTTCACGGTTTTTGAGGCAATATTAGCAGCAGTCCCGCGCCAGCCCGCGTGGGATATTGCTCCGATTTTCATAGTATCGTCATAAAGGATTACCGGAGTACAGTCAGCAAAGTTCAAAAATATTGCAATGTCTTTGCTATCAACTATAAGCCCGTCCGTCTCTGGATATGCTTCCCTACCCAAAACGGCGTGCTCTATATTAGCTGAATGGGTTTGGTTTGGCGAAATTAAATTTTCTATGCTTATTCCCAAATAATCACAAAGCATTGCTTTGTTTTCTGATATTACATCAGCTAAGTCAACTTCTTTTGTTGTAATAAAAGAATCCCGCGTCGTAAAAAAATGCTCCGACTGAATTACGTCAGACTTTAAAATTTTCTTCCCGTTAACACTTTCAAAATAAAACATAATCCTATACTACAACAAAAATCAGAAAATAGAGTAATGAATTATGATGAAATCTAATAAAAAATATATATTGTAAATATGAAAATAAGGAGAAAATACAATGTCAGAAAATTTTAGAAAGTACATTGTGGAATTTATAGGTACATTTTTTCTGGTACTGACTATTGGCTGTATGAGCTATATAAGTATTGACCATACCCTTGCACCTATAGTTATCGGGGCAGTACTGATGTTTATGGTATACGCGGGCGGCCCGATATCAGGCGGACATTTCAATCCGGCAGTTTCGCTTGCGGCGAGAATGCGAAACGCATTACCAGGAAATCAGCTATTCCCTTACATGCTTGCTCAGTTTTTAGGCGGAATTCTCGCTGCATGCACGGTAAATTATTTTGCAGACGGAACTTCTATGCCTGGCATAGGATTTTATTTGCCGGCGCTTATTCTTGCGGAATTTCTGTTTACTTTTGTCTTATGCTATGTTGTACTATTGACTGCAACACGGGATGAAGTAAGAGGAAATTCTTATTTCGGGCTTGCAATTGGTTCAACAGTTTTAGCAGGCGCTGCTGCGGTCGGCGGAACAATCTGTCTGGGGGCGTTTAACCCTGCGGTTGCACTTGGTTTAACCTTTATGAGCGGATGCTGTATGAAACTTTGTTTAATTACTATAATAACAAACCTTATAGCCGGCGCTTTTGCCGCTTGGGTATTTAAAATTTCTACAAATGAAGTCTAAAGTTTAAGGCCGGGAATTATTCACCCCGGCCTTTTGAATATCTATTTATCGCATTTTTTAGATTATTTTTTTACATCATCCTTAATAACTATAAGGTTATTCATAATTTTCATAGCGCAAGTAGGCAGAACAACATGCTCAAGACCGTCTGCTATACTGATAATTTTGCCGGCACCAAGAACTACATCTTCCCCTTTGTACATGAATTTGTAATCATCTTTTCTGTCTGAACGAATTGTAATTTTGTCCATGTTTACCCTTTCTTTGTTTTTTATTAGTATTTTATACTGATTATTTTTTTGCAACCCCCAGCGGATTATAAAAAATTCCTTCCTTTAAGACCTCGTTATATATTTCTTCATCATTTTTAAACTCTTCTTGAGTATATGGATAAAGATCTATACACACATCAAGTTCCGTCTCAATCCGGCCGATAATCGGCCATATAGACTCGCGCTTGGCTTTATCCTGAGAGTCGAACAAAGCAACAATTTCAATGTCCTCATCTTCGTGATCTTTCCCGTCAAGGTATGCCCCAAAAAGATAAAGACCTTTGTAGTCCTCAAAATTCTTTCTGAAAGCGCCGGATAGAAGCTTTATCACCTCATGAACTTTAGTATGCATATTTTTAACCCCTTATTTTTATATTAAAGATAGAACCATATCTCTGCTGACTGTTTTTTGTTCTGATGTTTCAAGATTTTTTACGGAGACTTTATTTGCTTTAATTTCGTCCTCGCCTAAAATCAAAGCGTAATTTGCAACTTTCGAGGCTTTTTCAAGCTGTTTCGTAAATTTTTTATTTGCAAGATCAAACTCAACAGACTTACCTGCGGCTCTTAATTCTTCAGCAAGTTCAAACGCATCAGCCGGAGAGGTTGAAACAATATATGCATCAATTTTGCTGACCGGAACTTCTGGAAGGAGCGAATTTAATCTTTCCATGCCCATAGCCCAGCCGACAGCGGGAGTATCTTCTCCACCGAGATTTCTGACAAGACTGTCGTATCTGCCGCCGCCGCACACAGCATTTTGGGATCCTAAATTATTTGATTTTATTTCAAAAACTGTTCTGTTATAGTAATCTAATCCTCTTACCAGAAGTTTATTCTCAACATACTTAATTCCGGTTTTATCAAGATAAGATTTCAGCGTTGAGAAGTGCACCGCGCACTCTTCGCATATAAAATCAGATTGAATAACTTTTTTAATTTCCGGTTTTTCAAAAATTGCCTTACAGCTTTCTACTTTGCAGTCCAGCAATCTGAGCGGATTTTTCTCATATCTTGTCTGGCAATCCTCACAAAGATTTTCAAACTCAGGTTTAAGTACTTCTTTTATCTTAGCCTTATAAGCTTCACGGCATGCCGGGCAGCCAAGAGAATTAATTTCGACTTCCAAGTCGTTAAGACCGAGGGCTTTCAGGTAGTTAACAGCTAAAAGTATAACTTCAGCGTCGGCCGCCGGCTGCTTAACACCGAACATCTCAACGCCCACCTGGTGAAATTGCCTTTGACGACCAGCCTGAGGTCTTTCATATCTAAACATCGGCCCTTTATACCATAACTTTACAGGAGGGGATAATCTGCTCATTCCGTTTTCGATAAAAGAACGGACGACTCCGGCCGTTTTTTCCCGTCGCATGGTTAATGAGCGGTCACTCTGTTCAAAAGTATACAGCTCTTTTTTCACAATATCAGTTGTATCTCCAACTCCGCGGGCAAAAAGTTCTGTTGCCTCGAAAATCGGGGTTCTGATTTCGTGGTAGCCGTATTTCGAAAAAACTTCCAGTGCTGTTTCTTCCAATTTTTGCCAAGCACCGGCTTCTTGAGGTAATATATCTTTTGTCCCTTTTATTACATTAATTATTTTAGCCATAAAGTTATTATAGCTATTCAAGTCTGAATTGTCAATTATATATACCGAAAAGCGGTGAAAATTCACCGCTTTTGATAGAAATTTTATTAAGCATTAAGATACTGATTACCCAAGTTGTCACGTCTTTTAAAAAGATTGTACTTATCAACATCGGCAAATGAAAGATTAGTTCTGTTTGATCCTGACTGCGCGCCTATACCAAATACTTCCGGCATTGTGTGGTAGCGCGGGGTTTTAGATAGATTGTATTCGTCACCGTTATTTTCGTCTTTTATTTCGTAGCATCTTTCTAATATATCCTGGCTAAACGCTCCCGGATGAGCTATTACATAGTTAGCAGCATCAAGCTGGCTGCTCGGATTTTTCAAAAGTTCTAACATTATTGTATTTTTAGTCAGGTAGTTTATCTGCCCGAAACTTGTCAATAATGTAAGACCGTAATTGCTTACCAGAATTCCAAGTAAAGTTTTATTGTATTTTGCAATGCCTTCCAATGCAGCTTGTTTGTAATGCGGCGGCCATTTAATTATATCTGCTGAAATTTTCTTATATTGTTCAGCCGGACTTAAGCTTTTAAGTTCCGAGATATAATTTTCCATTTTACTTTTGATTTCATCTACGGAAATTTCGCCGTTTAAATTTATTTCATTTTCAAGTTTTTCTTTCGCATATCTTACAATAAGTGCATCACCGTGACGGGCTTCCATTGCTGCTACCTGAACGCTGATTTCAGTAGCAACAGCCTCGACAGCTTCCGGATCCATTTTTGAGATCTGAAGGTTTCCGGCATCTATGGCTTTATCGTTTCCGGTTTTATATGTTTCTTTCAGCGCATCTGCCTGAACAGATTTGTCATATTCGTGGATATTGGAAGAAGCGTGTTCTAAAACTTTATCGTATTTAGAAGTCAATATTGATTTATGCATTGCAAGCTGGTTATCTTTATGAGAATTTCCTATGGAATCAGCCAATTTGTTCAAATTATTAACTGCATCATCTTCTTCCATAAGATTTTCACAGTTATCTTTTAAGCCGTTGAAAGCACCTAACTGATTTTCTTTTTCCATTCTCTCAACAGTACCGCTTTCGATAACTGCAGATGTTGCAATGACATCATCTCTTATTGCCGTATTCAAATAGACATTTTCAATCTCTCCTTGCGCAAGATCCGCATGGACACCCATATAATTAATTGCTTCCTGGGAAGAATTAGTTTTAATGTTT
Organism: Candidatus Gastranaerophilales bacterium; assembly: GCA_944325045.1. Taxonomy (GTDB): domain Bacteria; phylum Cyanobacteriota; class Vampirovibrionia; order Gastranaerophilales; family Gastranaerophilaceae; genus UBA1221. The sequence goes on along the minus strand of CALUYR010000053.1, from coordinate 4,416 downwards.
TCAGCGACCTGAGTTGCAAGATTTACGTCCTTTAATTGATAACCGCGGTCTATCGTTGCTGTTTGAACATTTACAGAATTGAATTTAGACGTTTGCGCGGATATATCAGGAAGTTGTTCATCTAAGGCAGTTTTTGCTACTGCAATACCAAACTTTTCAGCAGTTTCCGGAGAAGATTCCTCCAGTTCCAGAATTCCTGACGCAACTACTCCGCCTTGATCTCCAAGATTTGATACATTATTTGCGTTAATGTTCAAGTTATCAACGTTTCTTGAAGATGCTAAAGCTTTTGCGATATTTTTATCTTTGCGTGCAAGAGCATGTAATGCAATTGCGTCCTCAATTTTACCGCATTCTATTGCGTCTTGTATAAGTTCTGCAAATTTTTCAGGCTCATCTTTGTATTTTTCGTATGCATAATTCGCCTTTATAGAAGATTTTTTAAATGTACTGGCATTTGAATATTGAGTATGCCAATCTGACTCTTCCTGTAAAATTGCTTCATCAAGTTTGGTTAAAGCACCGTTTCTTGTTCCAAAAGATTCTAAATACTCAGCAGAAACTTTTGTTTCAAGGAATTTTAATCGTTTTGCTTCCAGTTCAGATAATTCTTCTTTATTATCACGTTTTTCCTGCAAATATTCTAACTCGGCTTTACCGATATTTACTCTGTCATCACCGGGATCATTTGCATATTTGAAAATCTGATCGTAACTTAAATTATCATAGCTGTTATTATTTTTATTAACTTTTCTTAGATGAGCCTTTAAAGCATTTAAAGCCAAATTACCTTCTTCAACCATGGCTGCTTCAACATCTGATACCGGAAGAGAAGATCCAACTTTAGCCGCTGCTACTTCAAGAATGCTTGCAGCCTGTTCGTGTGAAGGAAGCTTGGAAAAATCATTAATACATTCACCTACTTCATTTGCAGTCTGCAATTGTATCATTCTTGTTTCGAATAAATCATGCTTATATTTTTCAGGAACATCAAAATCACCCTTTAATTGAGCGTCATATTTTGCAATTAATTGATTTTGTTCTTCTGCGCTTAAATCATCCCAGGCCGAAAGAGCCTTAATATTTTCTCTGTCTCCATAAATATACATATTTTTTGCATATTCACGAACATAAACATTATACATTTTATCTGTTGATTTTAAATCACAGAATTTTGTCATATCATAAAATATGCCATTACCATTATCGCGCAAATCATCATCAGTATTTGAAGCGGAAGTGTTAGAGGATTTTGTCTCATCAGCAGTCTCCACTTCAGAGTTTGTTACTTTTGTTGTGGATTTCATTTCAGAAGCTGTCTGTGTTTCAGCTTCCGGCATTGTTTTTGCTGCAGCCGCAGATGTAGTTGTATCTGTAGCCGCTTCTGTTGCTTCTGTACTACCGGCTTCGGTGGCTGGTGAAACAGTTGTTTCAGCAGCTTCTATAACCGGTGCAGATTCAGCAGAAACAGCTTCAGACTTAACGTCAGATGTTGTTTTAACCTGTTCTGACGCTTTTGCGGCATTCATATCTTTTATATATTTAACCTTATCCTCTGCTGACAGTGCAGCAAACTTAGGATCATTCATTAATTCCTGATATTTTTCAGGGGTAATCCCAAGTTCTTTAGCGGCTTTTTTTAATTCTTCGCTAAATACCGTATTTACTGAACTTTTATTTTCTCCGGTACTTGATACGGCCTGACTTGAACTGCTTGCCGATGTCACGGACGGATTTACTTTTGCAGGATCGTATTCATAAGACATGGTAAAATTATCCTCGGGTTATACTCTCTATACATGTAAAAACATGCTGCAATCTGATATTGCAGCATGTTTTTTATATTGTTACAATTGTTAATATTTAATCTAAATTATGTTCAGCCTGGTACTCTCTTGAATCATTAAGTGCTTGCTGTGGAGAATAGTGTTTAAATCCTGGGAACATAGTTACTCCGGTATTGTTTGCAGGACTTGAAAGAAGTTTCGAAAGTTCATTGTAGAGTAATTTACCTGGAGCTGTAATTCTGAAAACACTACCTTTTGATCTGTTTACATTATAATCATCCAAATCCGTTATCGAAAGCGGGATCCCATTAACATAGGCTTTAATGTTTCCCTCGTCATCCTTGGAATAACAAGCGTTTTTAATAATCCCCCTCCGGTAAATAGAACCTACAGAATTATAAATACACTCAATTTCCTCAAAGTTGCTATCATCGTCATCTGTGCTTATTAAGTTTAATTTATAATAAGAATCTAAATAAGGGAGTTTTTTACTTCCAATGATATTAGGTCTATAAGTATTATCAACCTGGCTGGCCTTAACAAAATCCGATGATTCCGGTGCGGTTTTGGAAATTATTTTTTCTGTTCCGTCCTCATACACTATTCTTGTTGCAGCTTCATTAATCATAGGAGCATTCTTTACTGAACTCATACCGAAATCCTGTACAAACCCCTCCTTTGTACTCGCTAAAATTGTCCAGTCATTCTTTGCCTGTCTTGAATTTTGATCTGAAAAGACGAACTTATTTAAATAATCCGCAAATTTGGCTGGAACTCTTACTAATTTATATTTACCGATAGTTTCACCATGGTTTGTGACTTCACGCAATGCTACAATATGAGATCCGTCTCTTTCCTTGTCAACACAGTAAGCTCTTAATTGGGCATCCATAACTTTTTCATAACCGCCTTCCGATATAGCCCGGTAGCGGAATAAAACCATTTCGGCGTCAGTATCATCGTCATCAGTAGAAATTTTCAAAACATCAAATACATGGAATCCATCCCTTATTACCTCGCGCGGGAAAAACTTATGACGTGGACTTTGATCTATTTGTTCTATATTATCCACATATTGAACCTTTTCCGCTGAATTTGCATAAGTCGGAGCAGGCGCAGACACCAGCGGACTCATTGCCATCAACACAAGAACCGGAACTTTCTTCAAACTGCTTTGTCTTTCCGGAACATAATTTGACGGAGCCTTTTCATAATTTGCGCCAAATGTGGTTAAATTTCTGTTAGATTTAACCATGCTTGATGATATAGGTTGTATTGCCATAACTTTTCATACTCCTTATACGTTAATTGATAAGACAACAATTCCAAAAATTGTCTTATTTTTTGATTCATTTTCCCCTTTTGTTACAAATTATAACAAGGGAAATAAAATTTTTGATACCGAGTATATACTAATTTAACAATAATTTACATTTGAATGGAAATAGTGAAATTAAGCCCGTTTAGAACACTTGTAATCTTATTTTGTTTGTTATATTTTCATGTTGTGTAATATATGTTTACAAAAAGAAGGAGAACTCTTATGAGTGAAAGAAAATTAGTTGGAACAGAAGAAATGTTCAGAAAAGCTCTTGCCGGCGGTTATGCTATCGGAGCTTACAATGTTAACAACATGGAAATTTTACAAGGTATTGCAGAAGCTGCTGAAGAAACTCAATCACCTATTATTTTGCAGGTTTCAGCAGGGGCAAGAAAATATGCAAACCAAACTTACTTAATTAAATTAGTTGAAGCAGCATTAGCAACAACTACAGTACCTATTGCATTACACTTAGACCACGGTGCTGATTTTGATATTTGTAAAGCTTGTATTGACGGCGGTTTTTCATCTGTTATGATTGACGGTTCAAGATTCCCGCTTGAAGAAAATATAGCTTTAACAAAGAAAGTTGTTGAATACGCTCACGCTCACGGAGTTTCTGTTGAAGCTGAACTTGGTAAATTAGCCGGTGTTGAAGATGATGTTAAAGTTCACGCTAAAGATTCTACATACACTGATCCGGAAGAAGCTGCAAGATTCGTTAAAGAAACAGGATGTGACTCTTTAGCTGTTGCAATCGGAACTTCTCACGGTGCTTACAAATTCAAAGGCGAAGCTAAATTAGACTTTGAAAGACTTGCTGAAATTAAAAAAGCTGTTAATGATGTTGTTGGACACGATTACCCGCTTGTTCTTCACGGTTCTTCTTCAGTTCCGAAAGAATTTGTTGCTAAATGTAATAAATATGGCGGAAATCTTCCTGATGCTCAAGGTGTTCCTGAAGAAATGCTTAATTATGCTTCTAAACACGGTGTTGCAAAAATTAACATTGATACAGACTTAAGACTTGCAATGACTTCAACTATCAGAGAATTCTTTATTGAACATCCTGAAAAATTCGACCCGAGAGAATACATGGGACCTGGCAGAACTGCTGTTAAAGAAATGGTTATACACAAAATGAGAGACGTTCTCGGAACAGCAGGACACGCTAAAGACTAATTAAATTCTTTTTTATAATATAAAAATCCGTCTTATTAGTGTAAGGCGGATTTTTTATTGGATAACAATTTCATTTTTTATTTCTTCTACGTATCCTAAACAGCGCAGCGGATTGGGGAAAGAGGC
>CALUYR010000052.1 GCA_944325045.1 Candidatus Gastranaerophilales bacterium | reverse complement strand
CGTTGAAATTAAACAGCAAGTTTTTCTTTTTCGGTTCACTTTTTCTTTTTTCCCGCCCTAAAAAAGAAAAAGTGAACAAAGTGCAAACAATTAGAAAAGTTTTATCTAACAAATTAAAGTGTCATGTAATAGGCGGCTGTGCCACCCGTAAAGCCGCGTTTACGTTAGCCGAAGTTCTAATAACACTTGGCATAATCGGCGTGGTTGCCGCTTTAACTATGCCGACTTTGTTACAAAAAGTTGAGTCAGAAGTAATAAAAAATCAGTTTAAAAAAGTTTATTCAATGTTATCCCAGGTTTATGTCAAGGCCCAGGCAGATTTAGGTTATAAGCCTGCTTGTGCTTACGGTGTAACAGGTATAACAGAAGATTGTGTGGCATTAAGGCAAGCCGTAGAGGATAATTTAGTAGTAATAAAAACATGCAACGGTCATGCTTTAAGAGACGGCTGCCTGCCTAAATCTTCTTATAACGGCCTGGATACTGTATTACATTCTAAGCCTGATGTGACTGATGAAGAATTGGAATTTTGGGAAAGAAATTGTAAAGGCTATAATAAATCAGAAATAGAGAATAATACTAAAACGCTTGTGTTAAAAGATGGTGTTATATTAATGTTTTATGGTCAAAACGCAAGCCCGATTTTTATTGCAGTAGATGTTAACGGAGCCAAAGGGCCAAATAAATGGGGACATGATTTGTTTTCTTTTGAGGTAAGAAGTTCTTCCTCCAAACCTTTATATATAACCGGTAATGCCGGATGTATGCCGGTCGAAGAAGGCGGATTAATGTCCGAAACATATATTAAAAATTTATATAAATAAATCAAAGGAGAGTTTAAAAGGCGGAGATTTTATCTTCGCCTTTTTTAGATAAATTATATAATATGCATATTGTCAACAATTTCTTTACGCTGAACCCAAATCTCCATTCCGAGTTCTTCTCCGGCTTTAAGAAGCGCATCTTTAATTTCTTTGAACGAAAATTTCGATTTGGCAATATTCCCGAGCATAAACATTACAAAATGTCCCTGCATAAGAGTTTGTTTAATGTCCTCGATATTAACTTCATATTCCGCAAGAACAGCTGTAACTTTGGCAACAATTCCTACTTTATCTACACCTTGTACTGTCACAATAATTTGTTGATCAGACATTATTTTACCTCCGTTTCCTGGGCAGAAACCGCTGCCGGCGCGAGCCAGTCTTTATTTATTAATTTCCCAAGCTGATGTTTTCTGCAATATTCCGCAAGATCTTTTTTAATTTCCGGTGCAAGAATGTACATGGTTATAAGGTTTGGAATAGCCATTGCCATCATCATTGCATCCGTAAGATTAATAACGGACTTAACATTCAGCACTGAACCAATTACTGTAAAAATACAAAATGCAATTTGGAAAGATAAAGTTCTTCTTTTGCCTTCTCCGACCAAAAAGTTCCAGGCCTTTTGCGCGTAATAAGCCCAGGAAAGAATAGTTGTAACCGCAAACAAAACAACGATTACAGCAAGAACATAAGGGAACCAGCTGAATACTGTTTCAAAAGCCCGTGAGGTTAGCTGAATCCCTGTTGCTTCACCAACATTTACATAAGAGTTAGAGATAATAATTAAAGTAGCAGTCAGCATACAGATTAAACCTGTAAACAGAGGTTCAGTTAAAGAAACAAATCCGAGGGAAATAGGTTCTTTAGTTTGGGCTGTTGCATACGCAATCGGTGCGGATCCTGTACCGGCTTCGTTAGTTTGAACAGATCGTCTTAACCCGGCGATAACAACGCCTATAAATCCACCGTAAACTGCATCCGGGTGAAAGGCTTGCTGAAGAATAACAGCAACTGCATGCGGAAGATGCTGAATATTTACAATAATGACCAGCAAACCTGATAAAATATAAAGTACGCACATAAACGGAATAACTTTTTCTGCAACTTTAGCGATCTGCTTAATCCCGCCTATGACGATAATTCCGAGAACTATTGCCGTAACAAGTCCGACCAGCCACATTTTATCACCCATAAACCCTTCGGCACCGCCTGTAACATTTACAATCTGCTGTGCAGTCTGGTTAATTTGGATCATATTGCCGCCGGCAATACCAGATCCGATACAAAGGATCGCAAAGATTACCGATAAAGGCTGCCCGAGCCAGCGTAATTTTTTTCTTGTCAAACCATGTGCCATATAATGCATAGGTCCGCCGGAAATTGATCCGTCAAGATTGAATCTTCTGTATTTTATGGCTAAAGCTGCTTCGACGAATTTCAACGCCATCCCGAGAATTGCTCCTACAAAAATCCAAAATACAGCTCCCGGGCCTCCGATGGAGATTGAAATTGCAACACCCGCAATGCTTCCTAACCCAACAGTACCGGATAACGCTGTCATTAAAGATTGCAGAGGAGAAACCTCTCCGCCGCCGTCGTTTCCTTTTTGGGCAGGAGTTTTCAAAATTCTGACCGACTCCTTCAACCCCCATAGTGCAATACCACGTAAGTAAAACGTAAAGAATAAACCTCCGATAAGTACCCACAGTACAACTATAGGAATAGATGTTCCACCAGCATTAATCGGGAAAAATATAATATTTGACACAAAATCTGACAAAGGGGTTAAGTGCTTGTCTAAAAATACGTCGACCGAAACTGCATTTGCACTTTGAACAGACATAAACATAATAAAAAGTGCAGTAAAAAATTTATTCATTTAATATCCTTTCTTGAAAAATTACCCGCCCTAAGGGTAAAACCAACGTTACAATAGTAGCAAAAACAAAGGCGTGAAATATCAAATGTAAACAAAATTTTACTTTAATATTTATTAATCTTGCAGCAGTTCTGTTACAACAGATTATTAATTGCTTTTAAGTTTTCTGTTTTTAGCCCTAAAGTATAATAATCGTTACATTTAAGTGCAAATTTATGCTATAATACCCGTATGAATGAGAGTTTAAAACAAACCTTGAAATTGCTGCCTTCGCTGCCGGGCTGTTATATTTACTACAACAAAGACGGGGAAATTATCTACGTCGGAAAAGCTAAGATCCTTAAACGTCGTGTTATGAGCTATTTTAACAAAAAGCATCATGACAGTGTTAAGGTTCAGGTGCTTGTTTCGCAGATTGAACGGATGGAATATATTATTACAAATACAGAGGTAGAAGCCCTCATTCTCGAAAGCCATCTTATTAAAAAACATAAACCGCGTTATAATATTCTTCTTAAAGACGATAAAAAATATCCTTATTTTCTTATTACTGATGAAGATTTCCCGCGTATTCTTGTTGTCCGCAAAAAAAATATGAATCCTGAAAAAGGACGTTATTACGGTCCTTATACCGATGTTCGTGCGATGTATTCGACTTTGGATTTTCTAAAAAAGATTTTTCCGCTTAAGCAGTGCAAAACTCCGAAATTTAAAGACAGACCGTGTCTTTATTACCAGATAGGGCGCTGCATGGCGCCATGTCAAAATCTTGTGACAAGCGATGAGTATAAAAATTTAGTTAAACAAGCGGAACTGTTTCTTTCAGGCAAGCAATCGGAATTATTAAAACAGCTTCAGGCGCAAATGCAAAAATACGCTGATACTGAACAGTTCGAAAAGGCGGCCAGACTTCGTGACAGCTATTTGGATTTGAAGAAAACTCTTGAGAAGCAAAAAGTCGTTTACGAAAATACCAAGCTTAACGAAGATGTTATATCTATGCTTAACGAAGATGGAATTTTCGCAATTGTAATTCTTATGATACGCGAAGGCAGGTTAATAGATAAAAAAGATTTCACTTATGATGTTGAGGCAGATGACAGGGCGGAATTTTTTGCAGCATTTTTCAAAGAATATTATAATACGCTTGCCCTTGAATTTCCTGATAAAATAGTTTCTAATGAGCTTGAGGCGGTTGGTGAAAAGGCTTTATATGAAGAATGGCTTAACATCATATCGGGCAAAAAGGTTAAAATAAGTTACAGTAAATCCGCCCAAGGTAAGGAGCTGCAAATGCTTGCAGATAAAAATGCCCGTGTTGTACTGGATAATGCCAAAATTAAAAAAATGGTTAAAATCAATGAAGATTTCAACGAAATAGGGGCGTATCTTGCTGAAAAACTTAAGCTTAAAAACTTCCCTCACAGAATGGAATGCTATGATATTTCTCATATTCAGGGAACGAATACTGTTGCTTCAATGGTTACATTTATAAATGGTCTGCCTAAAAAGTCTGAGTATAAAAAGTTCAAAATCCGTTCAACCGAAGGTAAGCCCGATGACTTTTTGTCTATGAAAGAAGTTTTGACAAGGCGGCTTTCTCATCTCGGAGAAAAAAATTGGGACAAGCCGGATTTAATTATTATTGACGGCGGGAAGGGCCAGCTTTCCAGTGTTATGCAGATAGTTGAGGAAATGGGTGTAACCGGTATTGATTTTGTGAGCTTGGCTAAACGCCAGGAAGAAGTTTTTTTGCCCCATCAGTCCAAATCAATATTGCTGCCCCGGGAATCAGGTGCACTCTATCTCATTCAAAGAATCCGCGATGAGGCTCATAGATTTGCGATAACTTACCACAGAAAACTCCGCGGCAAAAGTGCTTTGAAAGAATAAATGGTCCCGTCCCGCGGATTCCTACGCCGGGTATATGCTTCTTACGTTATTTTATTGCAGCTGTTACTTGTTAACTCGTTGTGTTTATCTTAAAATTCTGTTATGTTTGTAAGTTACAGAAAAATATTGTCAGATTTGGATGAAGCCTCTCATTTGCGTTCTATAAAAAGTTTTGAGCGCAAGGCAGGAAAATATATTTATATTGATAATAAAAAACTCATAAATCTTTCGTCAAATAATTATCTTGGATTTGCGGATAATGAGGAAATTACTGAAGAATTTTTGAATTTTGCAGGAAAGAAGTATTCGTTTGGAAGTGCTTCTGCCAGACTGCTTACCGGAACTTTGCCCGTGTATAACGGGCTGGAAAAGCTTATCGGTGGTTTATTTAAAAAAGAGGCAGCTCTTATTTTCAACAGCGGGTATCATGCAAATGTCGGAATTAACAGTACTTTAGCAGGAGCGGGTGATGTTATTTTTTCTGATAAGCTTAATCACGCAAGTATTATTGACGGAATGCTGCTCGCTAAAGGAAAATTTTTCAGATATAAACATAATGATATGCACAATCTCGAAAAGCTTCTTATTCGGGAAAGGAATAATTTCAATAATGCCGTAATTGTTTCGGAAAGTGTTTTCAGTATGGACGGAGATATTGCGGATTTAAAGAAACTTGTTGAACTAAAAAAGAAATATAACTGTATTTTGGTTTTGGATGAAGCGCATGCTTTTGGTGTATTCGGCAAAAACGGGCTTGGCGTATGCGAGGATTTGGGAATAACATCAGATGTTGATTTAATTGTTGGAACATTTGGAAAAGCCATCGGCTCAATGGGGGCATTTGCTGCCGGCAGCAGAATACTTATTGAATATTTGGTTAATAAAGCAAGACCGTTTATTTTTTCAACATCCCTGCCTCCTATTAACATTGCATTTTCAAAATGGATTATTGAAAACAAACTGCCGTATACGTACGACGCAAGAATGAGAATGATTAATCTTGGTAAAAACTTAGGAAGTGAAAGTCATATTATTCCTGTTATTGTCGGCGAGAACAGCGAAACCGTACAGCTTAGTGAAATTTTATATCAAAACGGATATTTTACTCTTCCGATAAGGCCTCCAACTGTGCCTGACGGAACTTCCAGGCTGAGACTTTCTCTTACGGCCGATATGCAGATGCAGGATTTAGAAACTCTTGTAAAATTATTAAAAGATTTTAATATCAAAGTGCCATGCTGATATTTTCAACATGGCACTGTATATTATATTTTAGCACTTATATTAAAAAACTTATGCTTGCTTATTTCCGTTAAGCTTTGTTGCGATGTATGCTCCGGCACCTAAAACTGCTCCTGATGCAATCCCCCAGATTAAGCCGGCTTTACCTTTAATCTTTTTCCGGGCAGAGGATATTGCCTTAACTACTTCACTATCTTTCATATCGTCAGTAATATTAAATTCCCTTTTATCCTTATCAAATAAATCCAGTATTTGACCTACAACAGCATCCAATTTACCTTTTAAAATATCGCATTGTGGTTTCAATTTAGTGATGAAAGCATTTTTAATATCGTCATCACTTTCCTTCAATATATCAGAAACTTTCTTTCCGGTCTCTTTTTCAAAATATTTTTTATTATTTTTAATGAACTTTTTAATCTTATCAATTGAAGGATTTTCTTCCATTGATAAAAGTGATTTTATTACTTTTCTTTGATCTTTATCTTCAATTAAATTATCTATAGTACTATTCTTAACTTCTTTGATAAATTCATCTGTGAACTTATCATCTTTAAAAATTTTCTTTGTAGTGTATCCTACGGTTCCAAGTCCGACAAGCCCGACAGCACCGCCAATTGCGGCATTGCGGCCTGCATTATCATTCTTTACTGTAACCGCCGGTTGTATATTATTTACACTTTCTGCCATGATAAAATCCTTTTTCTTCTACACACATTTATTATAACGTATAAACAGTTTAAATTTTGTTATTTTTATGTAAAATATTAATAAATATTACGAGGTATTTAATGGAATATTACTGGTTAAACAGAAAAAATAACGGGAATTTGATTATATTTTTTTGCGGCTGGAGCTTTGATCACAAGCCGTTTGAGTATCTTGACTGCGGAAAAAATGACGTTGTTATATTTTACGATTACAAAGATTATGATCTTCCGGCGGAAGTTATAAAAGGTTATTCTTCTTATAACCTTGTGGCCTGGTCAATGGGGGTATACATCGCTTACTTGTTGAAACCAAAACTTCCGGAATTTCAAAAGAAAATTGCGATTAACGGAACTCCGTTTCCTGTAGATGATGAGTTTGGCATTCCGCACAGAACTTTTGATTTGACATTGAAATATGTTGACAGCGGACTTCGCGGAAAATTTCAACAGAACCTTTTTAAAAGTCCTGCTGATTACGAGCGTTTGACTTTATCACCTGTTGTAAGATCTATTGAAAACCGGGCAGAAGAACTTATTGCTCTGAATAATTTTATCAAAAATGTGAATAATAATTATTCAAAATTTTATGACTGTGCTATAATCAGTGATACGGATAAAATTATTCCGACCCGTAATCAGGTCAGATTTTGGGAAAAATATAATACCCCGATTGTTATGCTGAACAGCGGACATTTCCCTTTTTATGAGTTTAGAAGCTGGAATGAAATTATAAATAAATGCAGTTAGAAGTTAAGACAATAAAAAAACATTTTCAAAAAAGTATTGATACATATTCTGAAAACGCATTTGTCCAAAAGGTTATGGCGGACAAATTAGCAGCGGCGCTTGTTGAAAAAAATTTTGAAAGTATTTTGGAAGTGGGTTCAGGGGCAGGTATTTTAACCAAAGAACTGTCAGAATGTCTTAATTTCCGGACTTACTGCGCAAATGACCTGGTGGAAAAGTCAGAATTCTATGTAAAAAAATATATTCCTAATGCTCAATTTTCTGCGGGGGATTTCAGGAGAGTTAATTTCCGGAAGAAATTTGATCTTATCATTTCAAACGCCGTGTTTCAATGGTGCGGGAATTTGGACAAAATATTTGCCAAATGCAGCGGGCTTTTAAATGAAAATTCAATTTTGGCATTTTCCACTTTTCTGCCCGATAATTTTAAAGAATTTTATTCAATAACCGGGCTTTCACTGGATTACAAATCTGTAGAGGATATAAGATTATTACTGGAGCCGGATTTTGATATAATTTCAATTGAGCAGTTTGAGTATAAAATGACGTTTGATAATCCTCTACGGATACTTGCTCATCTGAAAAATACCGGTGTTAACTCGCTTTCCCAAAGCAAGTGGGGAATTAAAGAGGTCAAAGCTTTCTGCGATGAATACAGATTGCAATTCCCGGAAACATATTTAACCTATGTTCCTCTAATTTTGACTGCAAAAAAACGAAGTTAGAATTTATTTGAGTTATAATATTTTTGTATTGTAAAAGAAAGGTAAATTTTATGAGTCAATTAATTGTATCAGGCATGCGGCCTACCGGGAAATTACACCTTGGACATTATTTAGGTGTAATCCAAAATTGGGTTGAACTTCAGCATAAATATGACAGTTATTTTTTTGTTGCTGACTGGCATGCTTTGACTACGAAATACGATAAGACTGAAGATTTAAAAAATGACGTTTTAAATGTCGTTATAGACTGGCTTGCTTCCGGACTTGACCCTGAAATTTCCACAATTTATGTTCAGTCACATGTTCCTGAAATTGCGGAATTAAACATATATTTAGGGATGGTTACGCCTCAAAACTGGGTTGAGCGTGATCCGACCTTAAAGGATATGGCTAAAATTCTCAGAACAAAAGAGGGGCAGAATTCCCAGATAAGTTACGGTCTGATGGGATATCCGGTTCTTATGAGTGCTGATATTATGATGATGAATGCAGACGCTGTTCCGGTTGGCATTGATCAGGTTGCTCATATAGAAATTACCCGTGATATTGCCAGAAGGTTTAATAATATTTATAATACGGATTTCTTTAAAGAACCAAAGGCTTTGTTAAATAATTGTTCATTAATTTGCGGGCTGGACGGCAATAAAATGGGGAAATCTTTCCATAATGATATTAAAATTTCAGATACAGCAGAGGAAACTGCAAAGAAAGTTATGACAGCAATTACAGACAGAAGCCGTATGAGAAAAACAGATTTAGGGCATCCTGATGAGTGTGAAGTTGCATTTAAATACTGGCAGGTATTTGGTTCTGATGAACAGATTACCCGTGTTCGCTGTGAGTGTGAAAAAGGTGAAAGAGGCTGTGCTGATTGCAAACGCCAGCTTGCTTCCGAGATGAATGAAAAGCTTGCAGAGATTCGTGAAAGGCGAGTTTATTATGAAAGCCATCTTGATGAGGTTAAAGATATTATATCAGAAGGCGATAAAAAGGCTCGTGTTCGTGCAGGGGAAGTGATCTCCAAAGTGCGGGAGCTTGTTCGGATGTATTAAGGCTTGTTATATGGCTCTGACGGGGGCATTTGGTTTCTCCGTATGATTATGTTCCTGATATGTTCTAAGGTGCATTATAATACATATTAAAAAAGAAAAATCACTAAACAAGGGGGGGCAGACATTGTCTGCCCCCCTTGCAAAAATAAAAAAATAGTTTATAATGAAGGAAAAAGGAGGTAAAGTCATGGAAAAGCCAATAATAGCAACGCATACGGGGGGGGGGGGGTAGCGAACCTCAAGGGAGACAAGGGATATGGCTGAGCCACTTCACCATGACGCTACGCTGTGTGAACCGTAACGAAATAGTGAAAAAAAGTAATGTAGTTGGAGGCTACGGGGCAAAAGAAGCAATCAACACCGGTAAGTTGTCCAAGATATTATTATGTCATCCTGAACTTGTTTCAGGATCTAGCCATCGAAACATTATACCGACCAAGGAAAAAATTAACAATATAACCTCTACGTCCTGCACAGCGCAGCGTCAAGTAAGCGGGGACTACGTCCCCCAAAAAGAAAGCAAGACTGGGTGGTTGGTCAAGATATTAGGTCATCGTGATTTTATTTCAGGATCTAACCATCGCGACATTGGAAGTATAACCGAAAGCCTTATTAACCACCGTCACATTGACCCCCCAACCGAAGGATTGTTGTTGTGCAAGTATTCTGAACAAACATTCCTTCATAATAGAGAGCTAATTAAAGCGAACGTGAGCGAAGGAAGAGAGCTCGATAGTGAGCCCAAGAGTGGAAATGCGGAAGCATTTCAGTCTATCAAACGATCAAATCAACGCCATAAGGCGTTGAAATTAAACAGCAAGTTTTTCTTTTTCGTTTCACTTTTTCTTTTTTCCTGCC
>CALUYR010000051.1 GCA_944325045.1 Candidatus Gastranaerophilales bacterium | reverse complement strand
GGCTGAAATTAATTTATTTTTTATTAAAAATGTTTTTAATTTTTTCGGATCCACAGCCCAAGGAGTAAGCTGCAAATATTTGTAATAATATTCGTTATAACAATTGCAGTTTCCAAATTCAAATGGTTTTTCTTTCCCGGCGCAATTAATTATCCAAGGATACTTTACGTAAACGGATCTTTTAGCGAAATCCTTTATCTGCACATTCCATTTCGGATTCAGAAGTTTAATTTTTCCTTGCAAAACATGATTAATAATTTGCTGCTCATTTGCTCCGGTATTTTTATCTATATAATCCGTAAAACTTTTTTCAATATTTTGAATCCTGATTTTTGACAAATCCGCCAATAACATGTCAGTATTGATATACGATGTCCTATTATGAATTTTGGAGGTTAAGTCGTTCACTCCGCCTATTACAAAACTTCCCAAATCTATATTGTAAAGCTCGCTTAAACTTGTATTTACAACCATGTTATTTTCAAGGTATATCACCTTTTCTACATCAGGAAGAATTCCGGCAAGTTTTAAAAAACTAAAACGGGATTCGCTTACTGTAATAAAATTTATAACAAAATTTTTTATACTCTTAAGAGATCCCAATTCTTTTTTATTTTCTTCTGTAAAATCTTTATTTAGGATATAAAAATTTAAATCATCTTTAGGCCCGGCATTATACAAAATTGAAGCAATCAAAGCTCCTGTTTGTTTTAAAGAATTATCCCCGCAGCTTACACAAATATTTATTTTATCCATTATTTTATCCTTTATAAAACTTAATTCTATTATACTATAAATATTGCGAAAAAATGACTATTAACAAATATTTATTACCGAAAATTTTAATACAAAAATTTACAATTGTAGTATATATAGGTAATAGATGTTATAATTCATTTATGATGAATAACATTTTGGTGATAAGATACGGAACAATCGGCGACACTATTTTTGCAAGTGCATTCTATCGGGAGTTAAGAAAGGCTTTGCCTTCTGCAAGGATTGATATTCTTGTCGAAAAAATTTCCTATGGGGTTATGGAATTTTGTCCTTACATAAATAATGTACACTTCATAAACGGCAAATACAAAAATATTTTATCTTACATAAATTTGTTTAAAAATTATGACACGGTTTATTTTTTGAAAAATGACAGTTTCTTTTCGCTGACTGCTTTCTTGGCCGGGGTTAAAAACCGGATCGGGTTTGATGTCCGAAGAAATAAATTTCTGACAATGAAATCTCCATACAAAAATGATAAACATGAAATTGACTGTTATCTGGATTTACTCAAAATATCAAATATTCAGCCGATAAGTGATAATACAGAACTCTGGACCGACAAAAACAATGATTTAAAGGTGAAAACATGCCTGAACAACAAAGCGGCTAAACACGTTCTAATTCAAGCTTACAGCAGATTTGCTCAGAAAAACTGGATTGATGATTATTGGAAAAAAGTTATTACTTTTCTGGTAAATGAATGTAACTGTCAGGTTTATTATGCGGGCGGGGAAAAAGATTGTGAATTTTATAATAAAATTAACGAAACTTTTTCTGATGAGATGAAAATTCCGCCTGAAAATTTATGTGGTAAATTTTCAATATCTGAAACAATGTCATTTGTTAAAAATATGGATTTGGTTATCGGAATAGATTCCGGTATAATTCATATGGCTGCGGCTTTAGATATTCCGTCAATCCTCCTGAACGGGCCAACTTCTCTTGTAAGATGGAAACCTAGAAGTTCAAAATGTCATGTTATAACCAAAAACTTCCCGTGTTCGCCATGTCTTTTAGAGTCCGGCAAAAAAGAATTATGCAAAGGAATGGCTTCAAAATGTATGGAAGCAATAACCGACGCGGAAGTTATTGCTGCTATAAAAGATATTTTGCAAGTTAAAAAATGATTTTATCTTTTTTCTAATTCATCAATAGCATTAATTACTTCTTCTACATCCGGATATTTTGTGCAGGCGTTGTAATTTTCGTCGCTCTTAGGACATTTTCTATTATGGCAAGGCTGGCATGAAAGTTTGCCGCTTACAGATATGTATTTTTCTCCAATCGGGCCGTATAATGTTGGCGGCGTGCAGCAAAATATTGAGACTATTTTAGGTATTTGCGTCGCCCATGCAAGATGGGTGCTGCCGCTGTCAAGTGATAACACTAAATCGGTTCTTCTGAAAAGTTCTATCAATTCTTTTAAATTTGTTTTACCCGCAAGGTTTAAGTGTTTCCCATTGTTAATATATTCAATATAATCAATATCATTTTTTGTTCCTGTAAATACAATACAATACTTATCTTCAATCTTTTGAATAAGTTGCTTCCAGTTATCTTTATCCCAAAATTTATTATCCCAGGTAGTTGCCGGGCATACCGCTACCAATAATAACGTTTTATCTGTATCATTTTACAGTTCATCTATTCGTCTGACTGTTTCCTCAGATGATTTTGGAAGTGTTACCTGAATTTTGTCTGTTTCAACTCCCAAATGCCGGGCAAATTTTAGATATTGTTTTACAATCGGTGTATGCCAATCAGAAATTTTAGGGAACTTTACAAATTCATTCCCGCCAAGAATTGAAAACTCCCTGGCATTCGTGCCTACTATTCTTCTTTTTATTCCCGTGTTAAACATAAAACCAAAGCTCTTTAACAAACCTTGGGTATCTATTGCTATGTCAAATTTGTATTCTTTTATCTGCCGTTTTATTTCAAAAAATTCTTTGACCCTTTTTATAAATGACTTTTCTTTTTTCCACTTCACAAACGGAGCCAAAATTACTTTATCTACGCATGAGTTATCTTTTATAACATCATACCCTTTTTCAGAAACAATCCACGTAACTTCGTATCCTGCATTTCTCAAAGCATTCGCTAACGGAATATTAAAAATTACATCTCCCAGCGATGATAATTTAATTAACAGAACTTTTTGTTTCTTTGTTTCTTCCGGCACTGTTTTTCCTCCTCAAGATTAATTATACTATAAAATATAATTATTAAATTTTGTTATCATTATTCATTGAAGAGTTTAACAAAACTTCAAGAATTTTTTCATTGTAACGGTTATCAGCAGCACTAAAAGGTAAAACCAACCCGCCAAATTCCTTTTCTACAGATTTTATAACACTTGCGGCTTTGCTTTTAGGCACGTAATCCATCTTTGTTACTATTGTAAAAATCGGCAGGTTATATGCCAAAACCCATTCCCTCATCTGGTAATCATTTTTTTGTATTTCATGACGTCCGTCTATAAACTGAATCAAACTGGTTATTTCTTCCCGCTTTAACAAATATTCTTCTAAATATTTCTGCCATTTATTCTGTGCTTCTTTGGAAACCTTTGCATAGCCGTATCCGGGCAAGTCCGCGATCATAAATTTGCCGGAAAAATCAAAAAAATTAATTAATCTGGTTTTCCCGGGAGTATTTGAGGTTTTTGCCAGCTTCTTATGATTTGCCAGGCAGTTTATAAATGATGACTTCCCGACATTTGAACGTCCCAAAAGCGGAAATTCTGGTAAGTTAAAGCTTGGACACTGACTCAACTTCTCGGCACTTATTATAAATTTTGCACTTAAGATTTTTTTATTCATGGCTATTTACTGATTAATGCTTTCTTCTGCTGCTCTTTTATCCGCTGTTTATATAATACAGTCTGAAATAAGTTATACATTTTATCACTATCAACTACGGTTATTTGAGTTTTATCCTTCATAAAGTCAATATTTACAGAAGGCTTCTTTTCAAAAATGTTATCTGTTGTCTGGATATTCACAATTTGGAACAAGCCCTCTTTCAAAATACTCAAGGGCTCTCTCCAGAATATTTCAAATGATTTGCGAATATCAAATTTTGCCATTTTATTTTAACTTATACTTTCTGTTTATATTTATTTATCAGAGAAATCACAGCTTCTCTGTCAGGAGCATTCGGATTCATTGCTAAATACTGGCTGTAATATTTTATTGCGCCCTGATAATTTAATTCTTTCTCAAATGACATTGCCTTCAATTTAGCTATAGCCGGACTGTTGTGATAGAAGTCAATGGCCTTGTTACAATATTCAATTGCAGAGGCATAATTCCCTTCTTTATATTCTCTTTGAGCAACATCGAAAAATTCATTTGATTTAGTTTCACATAAATCAATATATGCAACGCCATTTTTAGCTATAATATTTTCAGGATCCTGCATTAAGGCCTTTTTCAATGCGGTACGAGCTGTTCTGAACTGTTTATTGTGAACAAGAATTTCTGCCAGATAAAGTTCATCCTGAACGTTATCTGCAAAGTTTACTGCATTTTCGAACGTATAAACCGCATCATTTTCACGGCCTAAAGCCAAATAGGCTTCTGCTTTTATCACATTATCCATCACTGAATTCCCGGCAGACTGAACAATATAGTTAAGACTGTCTTTTGTCATTGGAAGCTGATGGGTCAATTTTGCAAGTTTAATTTTTGCAAGATGAAAATCCAATCTGTTCGGAACGCGTTCAATTGCTTTATTTATATAGTCGTATGCAAGGTATAATTCTTTATTTGTTGTCATATTGGAATTATCACCGCGATCTTTGGACATTTCATAATATGTGTTAGCAAGCCCTACAATTGCATCATTACCGTACACTTTATCATCAAGAAGCTTTGAATAATAATCAAGTGCCTGCTGATACTTTCTTGTTTCGAGCGACAAATCAGCAACTCTCATTATTGCGTCGCTATAGTTAGGATTTATAGCAAGAACGGTTTTTAGCTGTTCCATTGCAAACTCTGCGTCTGAACGTCTTTCATAAACATTAGCCAGGTTAATATACGGACGTGAGTTTTCGGGTTTAACGGTAATAGCTTTCTTAAATGAATTAATTGCAGCGGCCTGGTTTCCTTGTACAAGGTAGCATTCGCCCTGTAATGTTAATGCAGGGGAGGAATTCGGATTAATATGTATTGAGTGGTTAAGCCAGGTTAATGCCTTGTTATAATCTTTTTGACGAACCGCTACCTGAGCTAAATGGTACATTGCAGTCGGGTTATGGGAATTATATTTTAAAGAATTCATCAACTGTCTTTCTGCTTCTTCCAGGTTGCCGTTGATAAGCTCAAGGTTACCAAGATTATCGTATGCGGTCGCAAACTGCGGATTTATTTTCAAAGCTGTATTAAATAACTCTTTTGCGTCGTCCTTATTCCCAAGCTGTAAAGTCGCTACCCCCATAGCATTATATGCCTGGTAATAATTGTTATTAATATTTACTGCTTTTACAAATTCCTTTATCGCATCATTCAGAAGATCTTTTGAATCGCGAATATATGTAACATCAGACGATGTTCTGCGTTTCATATAAACAATACCTTGTGCGTAATGTAAAGGGGCGTAGTTAGGATATTTTGCCAACAATTTATCAAGTTCAGCCTGAGCAGGCGCCAATTTATGCTGTTTTGCCATCCATAAAATTCTCAGACTTTGAGCCTCAATATCATTCGGGCGGACTTTTAAAGCATATTTCAATGCATTATCAGCCTCTTTATAGTTATTATATTCTATCATTTTGTCAATAGAGGCATATTTTTTGTATACATTCCCGCCTCCGCCTTTGGCTACTTTTGCCTGCAATTCTTGAGAATATGCTGTAGATACACTTAGGATACTTGCACAAATAAATGATGCTATGAACAGTTTTTTGTAATTCATCTTCTTTTTTTCCCTTTACTATTTTAATCCTTTTGAGTATATTGTATAATAGTTAGCGGAAAAAATCAATAAGGCTTATAATGGGACTGAGCGAAATTTCAAAAAATTGTTTGGAGGAGTTTAAGGCATATATTCTTGTCGAACGAAATTTTTCAAAACACACTGCAAAAGCATATTGTACGGATATCCTGGATTTTTTAATATGGCTGGACAGTACTTCTTGTGAGGATGTTACTTTTTCAAAGGTAAGGGAATACTTGCATTTTATCCAGAAATTCCAATATAAAAAAACGACTATTGCGCGCAAAATTGCAAGCTTAAGAACCTTTTACAGATACCTTTACAAGGAAAAAAGGGTAGAAGCGAATCCGGCGCTTAACTTAAATTCACCTAAAAAGCCTAAATCTTTGCCAAAATTCCTCACAACGTATGAGATAGAACAAATTTTAAACAACACAAAAATCGAAACTCCGGCCGGTTACAGAAACAAAGCTATATTGGAATTATTGTGGGCAACCGGCATGCGGATTTCGGAATTAAGCGGCTTAAATTTTGAGGATTTAAACTTAGAAGAGAACGAGATAAGGGTTTTTGGAAAGGGAGCCAAGGAAAGAATTATACTGGTATCCCAGAGGGCGAAATCTTATTTACAAAGATATATTGATACAGCAAGACCTCTTGTGGCAAAAGGATTTGCAGTAAACAGTGACGACAAATCGCCGGTTTTCATTAATAATACTGGTTATCGGTTGCAGCCGCAGACAGTGAGAAAAGTTATCAATGAAATAGTAGAAAAAATTGACCTGCCGAAACATGTTACGCCGCACATATTCAGGCACAGCTTTGCAACGCATCTTATAGAGAACGGTGCGGATCTAAGAGTTGTTCAGGAACTTTTGGGGCACGCCAGCATTTCTAACACACAAATATACACACATATATCTTCCCAGCACTTAAAAGAAGTTTATAATGAAACGCATCCGCGAGCTTGAATAAAATCTTGAAACCGTGACAGTAAAGCATTTCCCAACAGCCATACCCGAACAAACATAGAACAATCTCTAATCGTTCGCAATCCGGACTGGCAGCAATGCGGCGGCGGGAAATCCGCACAAACCACCGACCTTCCCCTTATCAGTGCGTTTTTAGAGTTTGACTGATTTTGATTTTTTCTTACTATACTTGCATTTGAACCACTTTTGCATACTCAGTAAAATAAGAAAAAACTACATAAAATTACATAACAGTACATAAATAGTACATAAAATTTTGTTGGCATTTACATTTTGCCATGCTTATTCTTCTGTCATATAATTAAACTATGCAGATTCAGGAAAATTTAGATAATCAGATAGTAATTTATCAAACTGCTGACGGGCAGACGCAGATTGATGTCAAAATGCAGGATGAAACCGTCTGGCTTACGCAGGATATGATTGTTAAGTTGTTTGACTCAAGTAAGGCAAATATCAGTGAACATATCAAACATATTTATGAAGAAGGAGAGCTTGATAAAAATTCAACTGTTCGGAAATTCCGAACAGTTCGACAAGAAGGCAGCAGAAGTATTTCCAGAGAATTGGAGTATTACAATCTGGATTTAATACTTTCTGTCGGCTATCGTGTGAAATCCAAAACCGCAACTCAATTTCGTATCTGGGCTAATAAAATACTTAAAGAATATTTAATCAAAGGTTATTCAGTCAATAAGCAGCTTCTTTCCTCTCAGCAGGAAAAGTTAAGGACGTTACAAAACACAATCAGCCTCTTAACAAGAAGCCTTACAAATCAGGTGGAAACTGTAGAACAGGCTCAATCAGTGGCAAAAATCTTAGAAAACTTCGCACACGGTTTGAATTTGCTTGACGATTTTGACCACAAAGAACTTGATACAAAAGGAAAGACAACAAAAGAAGCAGTCAGAATTTCAAAAGAAGAATTTCTGGAAGTTATAAAAGAAATGAAATCTGATTTTGAAAGTGATGTTTTTGCCGTAGAGAAGGATGAAAGTTTTGAAAGTTCGGTTAATCAGATTTACCAGACCTTTGATGGTGTGGAACTTTATCCGACACTTGAAGAAAAAGCTGCAATGCTTTTGTATTTGATCGTTAAAAACCATAGTTTTACAGACGGAAACAAACGTATAGGTGCAAGCTGCTTTCTTTACTTTATGAATAAAAACGGAATACTTTACAATGACGGAATTCCGATAATAGATAATGCAACACTGTTTGCCTTAACACTTTTGATAGCAGAAAGCAATCCTTCTGAAATGGAAGTTATTAAGCAGGTAGTTATAAGTGTGTTAAACAGAAGATAGTTATGATATAAGATTTCATTTGCTAAATCTTCTAATGAATTACTTATTTCCCAACGTAAAATCACTTGGAGTAAATACCACCCCCTGCCTCTGCCATATATTCTTGACAATATTTGTTGTTTCACGCTTTTGAGCCATTTATTTACAACCTCTTTTTACACAAAAATAGCATATTTTTTGTGTAAAGTAAAGCTATTAATATTTTTTGTATTACTATTTAATAAATTTTTGTTACACCCACCATTTTGAATGCCATTGAACAAATCTTTTCCAAAATTTATCTCTGCTGCCCTGTTCAAATTCATATAATCTTAAACACGCTGCGGTATATTGTTCTGATGTTTCCAATCTGTTATTTACTCCGTAAAACTCAAAAAAATTACATAAAATTTTTAAATAAATTAACTCCAAAAGTAACAAACAGGTACAGCCCATATTTTATCGGATAACGGAACTTTATCATTTCCCGTATATAAAACTATACCTTTTTTAAACTTATTCCCGCAGATTTCTTTTAATTCAAGAAGCCATGATATGTATTTTTTATCTATTGTGGTTGAAGATTTCACCTCAACACCAACAATATCACCATTCATATTTTCCAGGACAAAATCAGCTTCTTTACCTGATTGAGTTCGATAATGTGATAATTCCAAGTTATTAAATTTTGAAATTTTTACAAGTTCTGCGGTTTATATATCTTCACAAACAGACAAATCTTATAAACAAAAATACTTTATATAAATATAGGGGAAATAAGGATATGGCACTTGGAAAAATAGGAGCCTGCATTGGTGAAAAAATTATTGCATGGACAAGAGTAAACGGCAAAAGTTTACTTGCAACAAGACCGGCAAAAGTAAATATTAATGAGTTAAGATTAGCCGCACCTCTGGCTGCAGACACTGTACAGCTATCAACACAAGCCGGCAAGCATAAAATTCCACGATATTTATATCATATGACCTCGTTGGAAAATTATCAAAAAATACTTCAGGCTGGTGGACTTCAACCTATGGGATTCAGAATGCCTGATGGGATTTACATGTTAGAACTGGATAGTTTTGGAAAATATTGGAGTAAAGGCATTAGAAATGATTTGTGTGATATGATTCTTCGCTCAGGAGAATCCAAGCAGATTGTAATGTTAAAAATACCAACTAAAAATTTAAACTCTACAAAACTTAGAATAAGAACACAGCAAGAGATTGATGGTGCAAAATTAGACAAGATGGAACAAATTGAATTACAGGAATGGTTAAGTTTTGCTTATATGCCTGAAGAAAGAAAAGCCCTCATAAATCAACTTTTTCAAAAATATGATAAAAAAACTGCATTAAAAAAATATGTTGATATGATGCCCCAAAAATTTGAACCCATAACGAAAGGATACGATGCAAGATTAAGTTCGTTATTTAAACAAAGAAAAGCTGATTTAGAGTTTATTTATACAGATGAAATCCCAATATCTAAAATTAGTGTTGTCGGCAAAGCTGATTACAAAGATTTGTTCGGAATAGAATATTATCGTGACGAATTAGATGCAAGAGAGCGAAATATAGCAAAAACAATTTTTGAGAAAATCTTTAATTCCAAGCCGGAAGAAAGAATGCTGAGGGCTTGGCGAGAATAAACAATTGTACTAAGTATCAAAATTCGATTTAATAATTTTTTAAATTTCAAAAAACCAATGAAAATACAAAAGAAGAGTGTCTTAAATGCTAAAAAAGTCAGAAGGCTTATTTGATAACATTTCTCAAAGTTCTATATTTCGAAAAGATCTGGCAGAGTGGACTGTCTTGCTCACTCGCGTTTAACGGCAATTCCGCATTTTGTTTTCAGTGATTTCATCACTTCAAACAAAACTGCTCCAGCCTCAGCTCGTTCGCGCTCGAACCACAATAGTGCTTCTCGCCCTACTACAGAGATTAAAAAAGACAGGTATTGAACCTGTCTTTTTTAATCTGGGCCGCAGTGGACTCGAACCACCGACCTCACCCTTATCAGGGGTGCGCTCTAACCACC
>CALUYR010000050.1 GCA_944325045.1 Candidatus Gastranaerophilales bacterium | reverse complement strand
ACCGCAATTCTTTATCAACAATTTTTTGAGAGTTTAGCAAAAATCAAAGGAGTAAAAATTCCGGAATATGCCGGAAAAGCTTTTGCTAAAACAATTAGAGCCAAAGAAAAAATATCTAAAGAGACTCGAACATTTGAAAACATAGATGATTAAAGGTTTTAGCCTGTTTTTAAAAATTTTGGGTTTTATTCTTTTTTGTCGCAAACAGTGTAAACATACATAAAAAGAGGCTTTTTAAAAGCCTCTTTTTTAGTGGTGGGCGTTAGAAGACTCGAACTTCTGACCCTCTCCTTGTAAGGGAGACGCTCTACCAACTGAGCTAAACGCCCTCGTCTTTCGACATTATTTATATTAAACTAAACATTTTTTATTGTCAATAACTTTTTTCCCTTTATGTCTTTTTATTTTAAATTGCTAAGCAATACCCGGCGGCTTGATAAGATATAAAGGTAAAATCCCGAATTAGCAATGTCATAATACCGTTTCTGTAATCGCAATGTTCCCGATAAGTTGGCTGCACTCCCCCCCCCTTGCGCAAAATAAAAAATATGTTATACTGAAAGAAAAAAGGAGGTAAAAACATGGAAAAGCCAATAATAGCAACGCATACGGGGGGGGGGGGTAACGAACCTCAAGGGAGACAAGGGAAACCGCCGATTGATGTTGAAAACAATTTAACATGTCATCCTGAACTTGTTTCAGGATCTTGCCCCCGAAAGATTATACCGTCGCCAGAAAACATCAACAATATAACCTTTGCGTTTCACACAGCAAAGCGTCAAGTAAGAGGGAACTTAGTTCCCCAAAAAGAAAGCGAGACTGAGTGGTTGGTCAAGATATTATGTCATCCTGAACTTATTTCAGGATCTTACCACCGAAACATTATACCGTCGCCAGAAAACATCAACAATATATCCTTTGCGTTTCACACAGCGAAGCGTCGTGTAAGAGGTGGCTGTGCCACCCCCTGCAAAGCCGCGTTTACATTAGCGGAAGTTTTAATCACACTCGGTATAATCGGTGTTGTTGCTGCAATGACTATGCCAACATTAATTGCGAATTACCAAAAGCAGGAGACAATTTCAAAATTACAGAAAGTTTACACTGTATTAAACCAGGCATTTAAGCTTTCAGAAGTAGATAATGGTGAGTTTGAGTATTGGGATATAGACCATGATGATCCAGGTACTTACTTTGAAAAATACTGGAAACCTTATTTTAAGATTGCTAAGATGTGCAATACTTATCAGGAATGCGGATATGAAGCTGTTGCCCCTTTTTTAAAAGCAAATGGCCAGAAAGAAACTGCATCTATAGTTTCGAATGGGTATAGACGAACTTTTATTACTACTGATGGTGTTGTCTTGTCAACTTCAGTTAAAGGCGGGGCTGCTCTCGATGAGGATGGAAATGTTATTGTCCCTGGAAATGATTTTTTGTTGATTTTCATTGATATAAACGGAGCTAATCGTCCTAATCAGTTAGGAAAAGACTTTTTCTATTCAATAGTTACTAAAAAAGGTGTACTGGCGCACGGGTTTGGGCTGCCTGATGATGAGGTGAATACTGATTGTTCTAAAACCGGAGATGGGTATTATTGTTTATCTAAACTTATCCGTGAAGGCTGGAAAATTAAAGACGATTATCCGTGGTAATTATTGGAGTAATTAATTCTTTTAATATAAAAAGTGGTTGAAACATGCATTCAGCCACTTTTTATCAATTCTATTATGATTTAGTTTCAATATATTCTGTATTCGGTTTATAGGTTCGTTCACCGTTATTAATGTCAATTTTGTTGATAATATTGGCACGTTTTTTGCGGAACAGCATATCAACGAATGCTTCAAGTCTTGTGATAAAGCCTGCTTCTCCGGTTTGTTCATCAACTGTGAGATGAATAATCGGTTTATTAAATTGCTTAGCTTTTCTTACAATTCTTTCAATCATAAGCGAGTCAGGCCCGCAGCCAAAAGCGTTGAGAGCAATTATTCCGTCGATTTTGTTATCTTTGAGGTAATGCCCTGCAGTTCCGGTCATTTCAAACTCGTTTGCCCAGTAAAGTTTTTCGCCAAGCGCATTAATCCCTTCCATTGTTTGTTCTTGGGAGAGTTGAAGTGATGTATAAACTTTTACGTCCATATCTTCTAATTTGTCGATAATTTTCATGGAAGTTCTGTCATCAAATATGTTGTATCCGTGAGAAACAAGCGCTATAGAGATAGGGTATTCTTTGGTGTTGTTTTCAATAAAAACTTTACCCTGCAACGCATAACTCAAAGCTTTTTTATAGCTCATTCCGGATTTCGACATTATATGGAAGTTGTTATAAGTTCTCCATCCGGCTTTAGAGGCTTCTTTAATCTTTTTTTCATCAGTAATTCCAAAAGGAGCTGCTGCTTGTTTCAAAAATTCATAAAGCCCCTGATTTTTTTCAGACTTGTCAAGTGTTGCCTCCACCATAGTGAAAGGTTTTTTTACAACGTTTCTGATCAAATCCGGCAGACCTCTGATTTTTGAACAGTTGTAAATTTTAGGGGCAATAGACTGGATCGAAGGTACAAAGATTTTATCAATACCTTTGTCAATAAGGTTAAGAATATGCCCGACATAAACCTTAATAGGGAGGCAGGTTTCAGTAACTACAAGGGCCGAACCGCTGGACATAGTCTGTTTTGTTGTTACGTCCGACAAAACAATTTTAATTCCAAGCGCTGAAAAAAAACCGAAATAGAACGGGTAATTGTGGTAAAAGCTCATTGCTCGCGGTATACCGATAACCATTTCATTTGTATTAGCTTGCATATTTTTTTCTCCCTGTAAGGTAAATTTTTACTACTGTTATAATACTTCAAATCAAAAAAAAAATCTATCTTTAGTAACAAAAGTTAATATTTGTTACTGTCTGATACTTTGCTTAATAATTTTGTTTATGAGTTAATCAGCGCAATTTTATTAAATTTGTAATCTCTTCTTTAAGTGCTTCGATAGAGGAGTGTTCTGGGAAAAAGTTCAAAATTTCTTTTGCGGAATTATTTTCAGAATAGTAATTATTTTTTGTACCTGATGAATTTTTAAACTCAAGATCCTTATTTATTTCATACTCTAATCCAAAATCTTTTTTAAGCATTTCTAAAATTTCGAATTTTCCGGCCGGCAGTAAGCCACATATCTAATGAGGCTTGAACCATTGCTTCCAGTTCTTCAATACCTATTAATTTACCGGAGGCCGGAATATAGGTAAATTCCTTGTCCTCCCGGCAGCATTGGCTATAATAATCCCTTACAGCCTCTATGACTTTATTACGCAGCTCATCAACCATGTACTAATCCTCTTTCCTGTTTTTATTGTACCATTAACATATTGATAATAACAACAGTTGAAAAATATTATACATTTTTTAGAGGCATATTCTATTCCCATTATTATACTGACTACCAAGGATAATCGTCTTTGATCTGCCAGCCGTCTTTAACAATTTTCGCGGCACATTCGTTTCCTTGCTGCTGATTACAATTGATTGAGTCATTATTTATCCCTTTAGGAATTATCACTCCTTTTTTATCTCTGACAAATACAAATAAATCTTTCCCATATGTATTTGGTTCTTTCCCGCCATTTACATCTACATATATTAAAGATGAACTGCTAATATTATCTGCGTCCGGACCGACCATTGTAAACATTATTACGACAGTTCCATCAGGGAGTTTGAATGTTGTTCTGGCGTTTTCCGAGATAAGTACAGTTTCATTTTTAGTTCCATTTATATTGTAAAATGGCTGATGTGATTTATAATTACATTCTAAATAATGATGACAAATAGTTATACCGCTAAAATATGGTTTCCAATATTTATCAAAATAAGCATCGGCCTCGATATTGGAGTCTGTCTCCCAATATTTATAATCCCCGTGGTCCGCTTCCGATCGTATAAGTGCCTGGTTAATAGTAGTATAAAATTTTTGCAGATGTGTAATTGTAACCTGTTTTTTATAATTATTTATCAACGTTGGTAAGGTCATAGCTGCAACAACACCGATTATGCCAAGTGTTATTAAGACTTCCGCTAAAGTAAACGCGGCTTTGCAAAATCCAAAATCCACTCCTACATGACGTTTTCCAATTTTAGCTCCACTGAAAAATTCAATATTTTCCACTAAACTGACGTTTGCTTTATTATTTCCGGGCGTTTCACACAGCGGAGCATTGTAGTGCAGTGCCTCAGGCTCTCTATAACTTTGTCCCGACACATACAATTTGCCGTAGTGGCTATGGGACAAGCGTTTTGGGCGTAGCTCAGCCCCCCCCCCCCTCGGCGAAACCAGCACTATGATTGAGTCTTGACATAATCTATCCTCCTTTATTTTGATTATTACTATATTTATTTAAATTATAACATTTTTAGCTATCTATTTCAAGCTGATGATAAAAATGTTTTAAACCAACTGTAAACAATTATAATTATGTTTCCAAAACATTTCTTGTATGGTATAATTAAAACGAGAGGCGGAATTGTTGCAGAATAATTCCTGATAATTAAAAAAATGGTGGGCCCGGAGGGAGTCGAACCCGCGATCTCCGGTTTAGGAAACCGTTGCTCTATCCTACTGAGCTACGAACCCAAACCACTTTTTTATTATAGCACAAACTTAAAAATCTTAAATATTTAGTTAAATTTTTTTTGAAGGTGGTGTGATGAAAGTCGTAATTCTTGCCGGAGGGCTTGGTACAAGATTATCTGAAGAAACAAAACTTATTCCGAAACCTATGGTTGAAATCGGCGGGAAACCGATTTTATGGCATATTATGAAAATTTATTCCTATTACGGGTTTAATGAATTTGTTATTTTAACCGGTTATAAGTCCCATGTTATTAAGGAATATTTTGTTAACTATTATCAGCGTTATTCCGATATTACAATTGATATGGTAAACAATTCGGTTGATATTCATCGTATTCAAACCGAGCCGTGGAAAGTTACTATGCTTTATACCGGCGAAAATACCATGACCGGCAGCCGTATTAAGAAAGCCCAACATTATATCGGTGATGAACCCTTCCTTCTTACTTACGGAGACGGTGTTTGCGATGTGAATATTCCTGAAGTTATTAAACAACACAAATTGTCAGGTAAAATTTGTACAATGACTGCTGTTCAGCCGTCAGGAAGATTTGGGGCGTTAAATATCTCTTCCGATAATCAAATTCTTTCGTTTAAAGAAAAGCCTAAAGGGGACGGCGCCTGGATTAATGGCGGTTATTTTGTGTGTCAGCCGGAAGTTTTTGACTATATAGAAGATACACCTGAAGGTGATGTTATTTTTGAAGAAAAACCGTTAGAAAATCTCGCCTCAGACGGGCAGCTTAATGCATATAAACATTACGGTTTTTGGCGGCCGATGGATACCTTGCAGGACAAAAAACAACTGACCAAAATGTGGATAGGTGATAATGCTCCTTGGGCTGTTTGGTTAAAGAAAGGCGACAAGGAGTAACCGGTGTTTGATATTTACAAAAATAAACGTGTTTTTATAACCGGGCATACAGGATTTAAGGGAAGCTGGCTTTCTATATGGCTTTCAAGTCTTGGTGCTGAAGTTTGCGGTTATTCTCTTGAGCCCGATACTAATCCTTCTATGTTTAAAGAATTGGAAATCCATAAAAAGTTAGCAAGATCGGTTGTCGGAGATATTCTCGATAATGCTAAGCTGGAAAAGACTATTAACGATTTTGAACCGGAAATAATTTTTCATCTTGCGGCACAGCCTCTTGTAAGACTTTCTTATATGGAACCTTTATTGACTTATAAAACTAACGTAATCGGAACGTTAAATGTTCTTGAAGCTGCCAGAAAATGCCTTTCAGTTCAAGCATTTGTGAATGTTACAACTGATAAGTGCTATGAAAATCTTGAGCAGGACAAGCCCTACAATGAGGAAGATCGTTTGGGCGGTTATGATATGTATTCTTCCTCAAAAGCGTGTGTGGAAATAATGTCATCATCATACAGACGTTCATTTTTGCAAGGGGATGACTCTTATCTTATGGCAACTGCAAGAGCCGGAAATGTCATAGGCGGCGGAGACTGGGCTTTAGACAGAATTATTCCTGATTGTGTGAGAGCCGTTAATTCCGGTGTGGATATTGAGATAAGAAATCCTGTTGCAGTGAGACCTTGGCAGCATGTTCTTGAACCGCTTTCCGGATATTTAATGCTTGGCGAAAGATTATTAAACGGTGAAAAGAATTTTGCGTCTGCTTTTAACTTTGGTCCAGAACCTTCCAATGTATTAACAGTTGCGGAACTTGCCGGAAAGTTTGTAGAATTATACGGCCGCGGCAGAGTTATAGTTGGTGAAAAGAGCCCGTTGCATGAGGCCGGACTATTGATGTTGAGTATTGAAAAAGCAAGAGCTGATCTAGGCTGGTCTCCAAAGTATGACACGCAGACTGCACTCCAAAAAACAGTTGACTGGTATAAAAATTTTTATAACGGCGCTGATATGTTTAACTTTACAATAAATCAAATTAAGGATTATGTGTCGAAAGAATAGCTATGCTTGGAAATAATTTATTATCAAAGATAGATATATTGTTTATAAAATTTCTGGCTGTCGGGGTATTGAATACTCTATTCGGTTACGGAATTTTTGCACTTTTGCTTTTTGTTGGGCTTCATTATGCTGTTGCTTCGATTCTCGCTACAATTTTAGGAGTGCTGTTTAATTTCAAAACTACCGGGACTTTGGTTTTTAACAATAGTGATAACAGACTTATTTTAAAATTCATATCTGTTTATTGCCTTACAACTGTTTTATCAATTGGCGGTTTAAAGATTGCAAAGATGTCAGGTATTAATTTATATTTAGCCGGCTTATTTTTGACATGTGTAATGGCTTTGGTTACTTTTATATTACAAAAGAATTTTGTTTTTAAGAAGGAGAGAAAATGAAAAAGATTAGTATCGTTTCGAGCTGCTATAATGAGGAAAATAATCTTGATGAATTATTTAATCGTGTTTTTGCTCAGATTGATAAATACAAAGATAAATATGAGTTTGAATATATTCTGCTGGACAACGGTTCAACTGATCATACTGCCGATAAATTACGCGAGTGGGCCCAAAAAGATAAAAGAATTAAAGTAATAATTAACTCACGGAATTTTGGTTCGATAAAGGCTCCGGTTTATGGCGTAATGCAATGTTTCGGTGATGCGGTTATTACGATTGTGTCGGATTTACAGGATCCGCCTGAGTTAATTCCTGAACTTATTAAAAAATGGGAAGAGGGGTATAAGTCTGTATTCCTTAAAAAATTACGCAGCGGTGAAAATCCCCTGATGTTTGCAATAAGGAGACTTTATTATTTTGTTTTAAATAAGATTTCTGATAGCGGTGTTGAGCTGGTTACTAATTGTACCGGCTCCGGGTTATACGATAAAGCAGTTGTGGATGAACTCCGAAAAATTGATGATCCTTATCCGTTTTTCCGCGGAGTTATATGTGAAATTGGTTTTAAGAGAGCATATGTTCAGTTTGAGCAGCCGGCAAGAAAAAGCGGAATTTCCAGTAATAACTTTTACGCACTTTATGATGTCGGAATGACCGGTATTATAAAGTTTTCTAAACTTCCGTTAAGATTAATGGCCTTTTTAGGATTTGGTATTTCTGTTGTAACTTTTGTACTTGCAGTTTTTTATCTTGTTTGGAAATTGCTGCACTGGAATACGTTTTCTTTCGGGGTTGCGCCTATAATAATCAGTATATTGTTCCTTGGGGCAATTCAGCTTTTCTGCCTCGGAATATTGGGTGAATACATCGGGGCTATTTATACAAGAGTTGATAAAAAACCTCTGGTGGTTGAAGCTGAAAGAATTAACTTTTAATCTTTCTTTTTCCCGAAATATTTTAGGAATGAATTATCTTCTTTCCACCCAAAGAAATTATCAAATCCTAAATCCGGTTTTACTTTGGTTATGCCGGACGCTGTTCTTACAATGGTTCTGGTCATTTCGTGTAACGGTGTTACTGCACCTATTAATAACGATGCAATCATTATTACAAGAATTGGTTTGTCTTTTTGTATATCCCCCCGGTCAAAGGTTTGGACGACCAAAAGATATAACAGAACAAGCGCCGGGATTGTTGCACGCATACAAAAATCATTCGAAAATCCTATGCGTATAAAAGGATAAATTAATAGCATTATTGTTATAAGATAGAGAATGACATTTTTTTTATTGTATTTCCAAATACATAAAACGAATATTCCTGCTTCCAGCAGATAAAAAATCCAAACAGTCGGATTCGGTATTCTTAATGCAAAATTTCCTCCCGCAACATTATTTGAAAGATATAAATAGGTCACTATTGTTATAATACCGCCTCCTGCAATGTTTTCAAAAGTTAATGCGGTTTTTATGGAGTTTAGTATATTTTTCAATGATAAAATACCGTGATTGTCAGGCAGATTATTTTTCAACCCGCAGTATGCCAGGAACGGCAGAATTCCTATGGCCGGCAGCGTTGAATGAAGAAACATACATGAATATATGAATATCATATTTTTATTGTTTCGCTGGAGATAAATCAGCATTGTGATTATCCATGCAGGGATTGCCTGATTAAATACCCAATAAAGCTGGGTTGTAAAACTTGAGAACTGCATTCCCGGATACCACCATTCAAGATGGGATACAGGATTAAAGAATGTTCTGCTTCCCCCATGAATTAAAAATTCCCCGATAATATCCAAGCCGCTGAAAAATATAAATAAAATTACCGGCCAGAGAGTTTTTTTCTTCAATGTTGCAAGTACATAGTAGAAGAACAGGAAAACTCCGATTGAAGCCCATAGCACCTGAGCATAGTATCCAATCTGAGTGCTGTGGAATATTTTTCCTACAACAGCCGGCGGCAGCCAGAAGCCGATATAGTATGTTAGTATTGCCAGCCGGTTGCTGCTTTCAACCGGCCAATTTTGATTAACCATAAGTTCAAAAATAGGATTTCTGCAATTGTGGTCAAAGTTTTGGAAAACTAATGCTCCTATTCCGGAAGAATATACCCAAATTAAGCTTATTACAAAGATTGAACCAAGAAGTATGATTTCTTTTTTAGTTGAAGGAAACCATATTTTGGGTGTATTTTTATAAAGAAAAAATGAGCTTATCAGGATACATATAACTCCGGTAACGGCGGTTAACGAATTACACCAGCCGATAAAAAATATCAATATCGGTAAAATAATATAAAAATAACCTGCCCAAACCAATATCCCGGATTTTTTTTCCATAACTCCCCTTCCACATATTTCATAATATGTGCCTGACGGGATTCAAACCCGTGACCTTCGGCTTCGGAGACCGACACTCTATTCGACTGAGCTACAGGCACATGACTAATTCTGTAGCTATTTTACTATAAGTGTCTTTTTTTTTCAAATAATTTTATGTTTCCGAACCGTGTTTATAAACAGATTATATAATTTTACGTACTTTTAAATATAGTCTGAAATATTTCACACCTTATACGTCATGCTTGAAGTCTATATATAAATTATTATTATCTGCTTGATACCGTTAAAATAACATTCGCAAGTCTTTTGTACCCGCGGTTTGGCTTATCAAAATATATAACTTTTTTTGTTGCTTTTGGAGTAAAATCGGCTTTTTGATAGTTAATTAAAAATCTCATAAATTCAGGACTAAACATAATTCTCCTTTAAAAAATTAATTTATTACACATACACCATAAGAATAAAATCTACACATATATAATAAACCACGAATTTGTTAAAAATTGCGTTTTCTTTACAAAAATTTTACATTATTTAAAGATACAATATCTGGTGATATAATAAATATGAGCTTTAAGGAAGTAAAAAATGCGTCAATCATCAATAATAGATATAATTTCCCCGATTATGGTAGGCCCGTCAAGTTCTCATACCGCTGGAGCTGTGAGGCTTGGGCTGCTTGCAAGAAATATTTACAGCGGGCAGCCGGCAAATGTAACATTTAAATTATATAATTCTTACGCCAGCACCGGTAAG
>CALUYR010000049.1 GCA_944325045.1 Candidatus Gastranaerophilales bacterium | reverse complement strand
GTGACTGGAGTTCAGACGTGTGCTCTTCCGATCTGGCAACTTTAGCAAGAGATATAAAAATTCTTTGCCAAAAAGGCTGCACTTTAAAATCTGTACAGCCTTTTGATATGTTCTGTCATACTTACCATGTAGAAACAGTTGCGATATTAGCGGTTTAATCATTTTTCCCGAATTTTTGCGCTGTTTCGCTGAATCTTTCCTGAACTTTCATTATAAGAGCTAAATCCTCTTTTTTCTGGGTTTTCAGGTTGTTTATTAATTGATTTCTCGTGTCAATTAAGTCATTAATGTAAATAGTTTTATCTTGGCGTTCTTTGTATTTCTGAGAAGCTTTAAAGATCCTTTCAAGTTCCGGTTTAAATTCATCGGAAGAAACTTTTGCGATTTCAGCCTTGTAGTGGAGTGAAATTTTTGATCTTATACCTTCGATTAACCCGGTTAAAGCTTTTATCGTGGATTTACCAAGTTCTACCGGCAGCTGGAAGCTGTCATGATTAAAATCTTTATTTTTGGCATTATAGAATAAAGGTTTTGATATATTATTGCATAGTGTGTCGCAGATAATTCTTGTATTACTTTGAACTCTGTATGCAGGTGAATTGATCGCCGGATTTTTTACAGAGGAGATATGCAGTAATTTGTCAAGAGCACGTCTTATGTCATAAGAATAATAAGATTCTGCTTCTTTGGCTTTTGCAAAATTTTTGCCATATAGAATTAAGACTTCAAGCGGCGGAGTATCTTTGCTTTTTAGGGATGTATCAATAAGTCTCATTTGAATATCTTCATACCCGGTACTTAACGGTTTGCTTATAAGGCTTTGAAGTTCAGGCCCGAGAACTTTTGTCTCTGCTTCTGTTGCGTTAGCAAGTCTTATGTCAAAATCAGGTTTTCTGCTTAATACGCGTTTGCCGGAAACCTTATCCGGAATTTGCGATAGTTTATAATCTCTTAATTTAAGTTCATTGAGAATTTCTTTTATAAGTTTAAAATCATACGGATTTTCTACATATAGAGTTGTTCTAATTCTGTCATAAGGGTTTTCACCGCTTCTTCTGAATTTGGATATAAAAGATTCCGTGCTTTTAACCGGACTATGTTCGCAATATTTTCTGTCAAAACTTACCCCGCGATCTTTGAATTTATTGGCGATAACTTCCATTGTATCCATTAGCTTAATCCCCATGATTTTATATTGAGGAATTTTGTCACTGTAAGATTTCCTTATAACATCGCCAATAGTGCTCGTAATTTGCGCTTTGCCGGAAAAGGAAACCGTGTCCCGGCCCAAATAGTTTAAACTATTTGGTTGAATAACATGTCTGTTATTCAAAAAGTTCTTCCTTGAAATTTGTGCGTTCTGAAAATTCGGGGTAATTGCTTTGATGTCCATAATTTTTCCTTTCAAAAAATATAACTACGCTAAATAAAAAAATTGTCTTTTTATTGAAATTATACTCGAAATTGTAACATAATTTTACAAAGAAATTTTTTTGTCAAAAAAACATGTTTGTATTATCATGTTGCCATAATGATAGTGTACCATAATGTATAGCGTATTAAATAAGGAGGTTATCAAATTATGGCTGGAAAAACAATAACAGTTGACGGTAACTACGCTGCAGCGCATATAGCTTATGCACTGAGTGAAGTATCGGCAATTTATCCAATCACACCTTCTTCTACAATGGGAGAATGGATTGATGAATGGGCTTCCCAACACAAGAAAAATATTTGGGGGCAAACAGTAAGAGTTGCAGAAATGCAGTCAGAAGCAGGTGCTGCAGGTGCTGTACACGGTTCTTTAGCAGCCGGTTCTTTGACATCAACATACACAGCTTCTCAAGGTTTACTGCTGATGATCCCGGTAATGCACAAAATTGCCGGAGAAATGCTTCCGTCAGTAATTCACGTTGCAGCCAGAGCTATTGCGGCTCAATCACTTGCGATTTTCGGTGATCACTCTGACGTTATGGGCTGCCGTAATACAGGTTATGCAATGCTTGCTGCTAACTCTGTTCAGGAAGAAATGGATTTGGCTTTAGTTGCCCACCTGGCTACTTATAAGGCTAAAGTTCCGTTCCTGCAGTTCTTTGACGGGTTCAGAACTTCTCATGAGGTTCATAAAATTGAAGAAATCTCTTACGAAGATATTGCTAAATTAGTTGAACCTAAATATATCGAAGAATTCAGAAAACGTGCTATGCGCCCTGAAGCTCCTATTTGTAAAGTCGGTGCTCAAAATACTGATGTTTATTTCCAAGGTCGTGAAAGTGTTAACAAATACTATAACGCGGTTCCTGATATCGTTCAGGAATATATGGATAAAGTTGCTTCTGTAACCGGTCGTCAATATCATCCGTTCGATTACGTTGGTGCCCCTGACGCTACCGATGTTATCGTTGCTATGGGTTCCGGTTGTGAAACTATTGAAGAAACTATTGAATACCTGAATGAAAAACGCGGTACTAAATACGGTTTGGTTAAAGTTAGATTATACAGACCGTTCGATGTTAAACGTTTTAATGATGCGCTTCCTGCTTCAGTTAAACGTATCGTCGTTCTTGACAGAACTAAAGAACCTGGTTCTATCGGTGAACCTTTATATCTCGATGTTGTTGCAGCGCTTGATAAGAAAGATGTAAGAGTTATCGGCGGCCGTTACGGATTGTCTTCTAAAGAATTTACTCCGTCTATGGTTCTTGCCGTTTATAAACACTCTGAAAACAACGGATTCCACGGATTTACCGTTGGTATTGAAGATGACGTTACTCACAAATCTTTGGAAGTTGTTGATCACATCGTTACAGAACCTGCCGGTACTACTAACTGTATGTTCTGGGGCTTGGGGTCTGACGGTACTGTCGGCGCTAACAAAAACTCTATTAAGATTATCGGTCAATATACAAACAAAGATGCTCAGGCATACTTTGCTTATGACTCTAAAAAATCTTTTGGTGTTACCGTATCTCACCTGAGATTCGGCGACAAACCGATTAAATCTACTTACTTAATTACGGCTCCTGACTTTGTATCTTGCTCAGCTCACGCTTATATCGGAAGATATGATTTGCTGAAGGGGATTAAAGAAGGCGGAACATTCCTGCTTAACAGCCCTTATACAAAAGAAGAAGCTTTTGCTCATTTGACAAGAGATATGCAAAAAACAATTATAGATAAGAAAATTAAATTCTATAACGTTGATGCTGAAAAACTTATCGAACAGCAGCCTGGCTTAAGAGGTAAAGGTGCCAACACAGTTATGATGGTAGCTTACTTCAAAGTTTCGGGAATTATTCCGTTTGAACAGGCGCTTGAAGGTATGAGAGAAATGACTAAGAAAACCTTCAAGAAAAAAGGCGACGATGTTGTTAACATGAACTTGGCATTAATTGATGCTGCTGTCGATGCCTGCCAGGAAGTTGATATTCCTTCATCATTAGACGGCGTTGGCTGTATTGATGATGTTAAATTAATTCCTGATGATGCAAGCGACTTTGCTAAGAAAATCATTGAACCTTCTATGAGACAAAAAGGCGATGATATTCCGGTTTCAGCAATGTCATTTGACGGTGTTATTCCAACCGGAACTGCTTGTTTGGAAAAACGCGGAATTGCTCCTCGTGTTCCTCACTGGAATTCTGAATATTGTATTCAGTGCGGAATTTGTGCTTCTGCTTGTCCGCACGCTGCAATCAGAACCAAACTGATTGAGCCTGAAAACTTGAAAGATGCGCCTGAATCATTTAACACAATAGATGCTAAGCCAAATGATCACGGTGAAAAATTCAAAGTTCAGGTTTACTGTAAGGATTGTACCGGCTGCGGTGTTTGTCTTGATCAGTGCCCTATGTCTAAAAATCCTGAAAAAGCAGCACTCACCTGGTCATCTATCGAAAAAGAAGAAGAAGCTTGTGAAATGGTTAACGAAAACTTCTTTGATGATTTGCCTGATAATGTTATGGGTAAAAATACAACCAAAACAATTAAAGGCGCTATGCTTAGAAAACCGTTATTTGAATTTTCCGGTGCTTGTGCAGGCTGCGGTGAAACACCTTACGTTAAATTGGTTTCCCAATTATTCGGCGAAAACGTAATTGTTGCCAATGCTACCGGGTGTTCATCAATTTATTCAGGTACTTTCCCGACAATCCCTTATACTAAAAATAAGGATGGCCGCGGACCGGCTTGGGCTAACTCATTGTTTGAGGACAATGCTGAATTCGGTTTCGGTATGAGACTTGCAGTTGATCAAAACAGAGAAACTTTGAAGTCTTATGTTGAAAAAGTTCTGGCAAATGAAAAAACTCCGGCTGACCTTAAAGAAGCACTTGAAAATGCAATGTCTCACTTTGATAATTCAAAAACAGAAGAGGCAATTGCTGCTCAAGATAAAGCCAAAGAAGTTCTTGCAAAATACGAAAATGTAGATTGCCCTGATTTAGCAAAAGTCAGAGAACTTCAAGACTACTTTACTGATAAATCTGTATGGATTATCGGTGGCGACGGCTGGGCAAACGATATCGGCTATGGCGGTATTGACCATGTTCTGGCACAGGATAAGGATGTTAATATTCTTGTTCTTGATACCGAAGTTTACTCTAACACCGGAGGTCAGGCTTCTAAGTCTACTCCGACCGGGGCTGTTGCAAAATTTGCTACTGGCGGTAAGAGAACTTATAAGAAAAACATGGGCTTAATGAGTATGTCATACGGTTATGTGTATGTAGCCTCTGTTGCACTTGGAGCTGACAGAGCTCAAACTCTTAAAGCGTTCCAGGAAGCTGAAGCTTACAAAGGACCGTCAATAATCTTTGCATACGCACCTTGTATTGCTCACGGTATTGATATGAGTAAAACCCAGACCGAACAAAAACGTGCTGTTGAAGCAGGTTACTTCCCGTTATACAGATACAATCCTGACAATGAACAACCGTTCACTTGGGATGCTAAAGATCCTAAGGGCAGTTACCAAGACTTCATCAGAAGCGAAGGCCGTTATAAGTCATTGTTAAAGACCAATCCTGACGCTGCCGAAGAACTTTACAAAAAGGCAGAAGAAGATGCGGCTAAGAGAATGGCTGCATACAAAGCCTTAGGTGAATTAATGAAATAATTTTCAT
This sequence comes from Candidatus Gastranaerophilales bacterium, assembly GCA_944325045.1. Taxonomy (GTDB): domain Bacteria; phylum Cyanobacteriota; class Vampirovibrionia; order Gastranaerophilales; family Gastranaerophilaceae; genus UBA1221. Next base: position 5,206 of record CALUYR010000049.1, on the reverse strand, counting down.
AAAAACCTTATAAAAGAGAAGCAGATCCCGTTTATTAAAACCGGGATCTGCTTTTTGGGTTCTCAATGTAAGCCCCTTGCAAAAATAAAAAAATGGTTTATAATAAAGAAAAAAGGAGGTAAAAACATGGAAAAGTCAAGTATAGCACGGAATACGGGGGGGGGGGGTAGCGAACCTCAAGGGAGACAAGGAGTTGCGCCTAATGAGTTAATGTTGGAGCCCCAAGCTAATTTAGCTGAAAACAATATAACCACTACGTGCCGCACAGCGAAGCGTCATGTAAGAGGTGGCTGCGCTGCCCGCAAGGCCGCGTTTACCTTGGCCGAAGTTTTAATTACTCTTGGAATAATCGGCGTTGTAGCAGCGATGACTCTTCCAACTTTAATTCTTAGTCAACAGGAAAAAGAAAAAGTTGTAAGATTAAAAAAAGCATACAGTGTATTAAACAGTGCAATCCAGCGTGCAATAACTGAGGACGGTCCTATTTCCAGCTGGAGTGGTATCAGCAGGTCTCAGTCTACTACTGACGATATGACAGATGATGAAAAAGATGACGCTGCAGAACTTCGTAAATCAAATTGGAGCGCCTTTATGTCACACATAAAGCCGTATCTGAGTTTTTTTAAATTTTGTAATGACGCCTCAGATGCTACTTGTGCCCCGGGGTTTCCAAGATATTCATTAGATGGTACTTCTTATACAGCGATTCAAGATCTTGCTATTCTTTCTGACGGAACTGGTATATCTACTATTTGGATATTAGATCCGACATGTAATTATAACGCAGGAAATTCAAAACCCTTACAAAAGGTATGTGGTCAAATGTTTGTAGATCTAAAGGCAGATAAAACTGACCGTAAAGTTATCGGGGATAATGTGTTTTTATTTTGGATAACCGAATATGGATTATATCCTCAAGGATCTCAAATGGATACTATACACTTATTTGAAGAAAGGTGTAATATATCAAAATCAAATTCCTTAAATGGTTATGGTTGTACAACCTGGGTTTTGCAGCATGAAAATTTAGATTACAAAAAATGTTCTGACCTTAGCTGGAACGGTAAACATAAATGTAAGTAATCTGTTTTATATATTCTAAAAAATCCGGCTGTAATTAAGGTTACAGTCGGATTTTTCCCACTACATTCACACTAATTTTTAGTTAATCTTCCTGAGCTTGTTTCAATTCATCGATTCTGGCAGTGGCCAGTCTGTGCTGGAAGTCTTTTAATCCTGCATAATTATTGTAAAAATCTCTTGTTGTTTTAGCTTCGTTTCTGATTGAAGAAAGAAACGCTGAAGCAAGGGTTATATGCGGAGCAAACGCCAATACGGTATTCCCTAAGGCTTTTAGCCAATCAGGAGTGTGTATAGCAAGATAATTACTCCAGTTTTTCATAAACTCAGGTTTTTTAATACTGTTAATATGATTAGCAACACTGTCGACGCCATTGCCGATTTTTCCTAAATATTCAGGTTTAATTTTTGAGTATAATCTTTTAGCACCGACAGGAATAAGAGATGTAGCAGCTACAAATAAGCCGACATCACCTACGAGTGATAGAACAGGATGGTTTCTTCTAAATTCTCTAAAATTTTCAGATTTTTTAGAAAGAGCATTAATACCCATTCCGCCAAGAACTGCTGTTCCTAAAATGAATGTCCAATAACCAGCTTCTTTAAGTCCGCCTGCAACTTTAGCAGAAAGTCCTGAAATTTCTCTGGAAAGAATTGTACTTTTGCCTCTGGTAATAGCTGCGGCTGCAAGTCCGCCGACTAAAGGTACTGCATAATATAAACGTTTAACATTACGGCGTCTTTTTTGATCTTTTTTTAAGGCTGCATCAAATGCCATTTCTCTGAGATCGTTGTCATCCCAATGAATTACCTGATCTATATTAGTTCTTTTACCTTGAAAATTTTGAGCTGAAGATGATATTGCTGAAACTTGCATGGTTCACCTACACTTTCGTACACATATTATATTACATTAAAAGCAGAATGTAAATTTTTTTGCTATTTTATTTCCTCTTTGTTATAAATGTTTACAAATACATATCTTTTTTATATTATTTAGAAATGAAAAAGTTTGTAATTAATACGATGGGCTGTAAGTCCAACCAGTTTGAAAGCGCTTTTATAAAGGAAGAACTTGAAAAAAACGGAATGATTGAGGTTAAAAGCCTTGAAGAAGCTGATATTTATATTTTAAACTCTTGTTCCGTTACGCAAAAAAGTGATAATGAAGCAATGTATCTTCTGCGGCACGCAAAGCATAAGAATCCGGAAATTTATACAGTTTTGACAGGCTGTATGGCTCAAATTGAAAGGGAAAAACTTTTAAAAAATGATTTTATCGATTCTGTTGTTGGCAATGATGATAAGCTTGATATGTATGAATTTTTGTCGTCAGGTAATAACGTTTTAGTCTCAGATATAATGTCGTTGGACAAATTTCATTACGCGAATCTTGCTGATACTGTCAAAACCCGTGTTTATTTAAAAATTCAAGACGGCTGTGATAACAGATGTTCTTATTGTATTATTCCTTTTGCAAGAGGTAAAAGCCGTAGTGCTGATAGTGATTATATTATTAATCAGATAAACAATTTTGCCGGAAAAGGTTTTAAAGAAGTTATTTTTACGGGGATTCATATTGGGCTTTGGGGTAAAGAAACAGATAGAACGCTTGTGGATTTGCTGTCGTTAGTTGAAGAACAAACTTCTATTCAAAGATACAGGCTCGGTTCGCTTAACCCGCATGAAATTACTGATGAACTTCTTGACTTTTTAAGCAGGTCTAAAAAGTTTTGTCCTCATTTTCACCTTTCTCTGCAGTCAGCTTGTAATAAGACCTTAAATTCTATGAACAGATTTTATAAAGTAGAGGATTATTTAAAGCAGATAGATAAAATTAATGAAATGTTTGAACTTCCGTTTTTAGGATCCGATATTATTACCGGGTTTGCCGGGGAAACAGATGAGGATTTTAACATTACAAAGAATAATCTTGAAAAATCTGGGTTAACTCAAATCCACACATTCCCATACTCAAGGCGTGCCGGAACTAAAGGGGCTGATCTTCCCGATCAGGTTGATGAAAAGGTTAAAGAATTGAGGGCTGATATTGTAAAAGAAATTTCCCGTAAAAAATATCTGGAATTTGTTAATAAAAATCTCGGAACAGTAAAGGAAGTCCTTATCGAAAAACACCCGGACAAAAATACCGGCTGCCTGAAAGGTTTAACCAGAAATTACCTGAGCGTAATAGTTAATTCAAACGATTCAGGATTAACTAACACTTTACAGAATGTTAAACTTGAAAAGTATGAAGATGGTAAAATCTTCGGCAGACTTATCTGATTTTACGCAGCCTGATTTTTATGTATTTCTGTTTTTAAAATATCGCTAAATAAAAATTAACAATGAATCTTTTTTAATTCCGGCCGTGTTAAAATAATCCTATGAGTCAACAGTATGTTCCATTACATTTGCATAGTGAATTCTCTTTGCTTGACGGCGCAATCAAGCTTAAAGCTTTGTGTAAATTCGCAAAAGAAAATAACATGCCTGCTGTTGCAGTTACGGATCACGGCGTTATGTACGGTGCGCTTGATCTGTACCTCGAGGCAAAAGAAGCCGGGATAAAGCCTCTTATCGGCTGTGAATTTTATGTTCATGACGGAGATATCTCTGAAAGAGATCCTAATCATAACCCACGTTATCACCTTGTGCTTATTGCTAAGAATAATCAGGGTTACATGAATATGGTTAAACTTGCCTCTGATGCCGCTTGCAAAGGTTTTTATATGAAGCCCCGTATAAATTTTGAAATGCTTGAGCAGTATCATGAAGGGTTAATTTGCTGTTCGGCGTGTCTTGGCGGCGAAGTTTTACAGCACCTCAAAAAAGGCGAGTATGAAAATGCTAAGGCTGTTGCTAAACGTTACAAAGATTTGTTCGGAGAGGATTATTATATTGAACTCCAGGATCACGGGCTTGAAGATCAAAAGCGTACTAACCCGGATCTAATCCGTATCGCTAAAGAGTTAGATATAAAAATGGTCATTACAAATGACTCCCACTACCTGAAAAAAGAGGACGCCGACTGGCATGATACGCTCCTTTGTATGCAGACTCAGTCCTTAAAAAATGAGGAGAATCGTTTCCATTTTCCTAATAATGAATTTTATGTAAAAACTGTTCCCGAGTTAAGAGAAGCGTTCAAGTGGATGGATACAGAAACTTTTAATGAATGTATCCAAAATACGGTTGATATCGCTGAAAAATGCCATATTACAATTAAATGGGAAGCGCCTCTTCCTGATTTTAAAGTTCCGCCTAACCATACAAACGAATCTTATCTTGCTGAACTTGTGATGCAAGGTTTGAAACGTAAATACGGTGAAGAAAATATAACCGAGGAATTAAAAGAACGTGTAAATTATGAGCTGGCTATCATTGATAAAATGGGGTTTGCTGCATATTTCTTAATAACCTGGGATTTTATTCACTATGCTAAAACCCATGATATTCCGGTTGGTCCGGGCCGCGGATCCGCTGCTGGTTCTGTAGTTGCTTATGCGCTTGATATTACGGATCTTGATCCGATCCGCCACCATCTCTTGTTTGAAAGGTTCCTTAACCCTGAAAGATACAGTATGCCCGATATTGATACTGACTTCTGTATTGAAAAACGCGGTGAAGTTATTGACTATGTTGTTGATAAATACGGCGCTGATAAGGTTTGCCAGATTATTACGTTCTCTACACTGGCTCCTCGAAACGCTTTTAAAAGTGTTGCAAGAGTTTTTGGCATGGAATATGCAAAAAGCAATAAAACAGCTTCTCTTATTACGGAAGATACAATTGAAAAATCAATGATAGAAGGTTCCGAGCTCAAAAAACTCTACGACGAAGATGAAGAAATAAGAAGAACTATTGATACGGCAAAATGTGTGGAAGGTATAAAAAGCGGTATTGGTATGCATGCTGCCGGTGTTATTATTTCTTATAAACCGTTGGATCAGATTGTTCCGGTTCAGCCTTCCAAGGATGGAATTATAATTACCCAGTATCACCGCGAAATCCTTGAGAAAATGAAACTTCTTAAAATGGACTTTTTGGGCTTAAGAAACCTTCTATCATTGATTTTTCAATTGTATCTTCCGTAATAAGAAGTTAAAGGTGAATTGGTATCAGG
>CALUYR010000048.1 GCA_944325045.1 Candidatus Gastranaerophilales bacterium | reverse complement strand
TCAGGCGTAGAATTTTTTTGGCTTGTTGCATAAAGCGTATCAAATATAGCGATTTGGGTAGGATGAAGTTCCTCTGCCCCGCCGGCTATCATAACTGTTTCATAGCCGTATTTTATCGCTTCATAGGCATAACCAATTCCCATTGAGCCGGATGTACACGCGGTTGATGTCGGGATAACACGTCCGGTAGTTTTAAAATAAAGCGAAATATTGACAGTTGTTGTCTGCGGCATCATCTTAACATAAGATCCGGAGGTAACATTTTTAACTTCTTTATCAACCTGCATTGAGTAAAAATCAATTAAAGTTTCAAGCGATCCGGATGAAGAACCATAACTTACACCGGTTTGGCCGTTACAAATAATTTCATCTCCAAGCAGACCGGCATCTTTAAGCGCTTCTTCGGCTGTTGCAACACTCATATATGCAACCCGCCCCATTGTTCTTAAAACTTTACGGTTATAATGCGCAGGAATACTAAAACCTTGAACCGGAGCGGCTAATTTGGTATTAAGCCTTTCATATTCTTCTAATTCCGGCATATACTTTACACAATTTTTCAAGGATAAGAGTTTTTCAAAAGCAGTATCTCTGGTACTTCCAAGCGGACTTGCAAGCGCCATGCCCGTAATTACTACACGTTTCACTGATAAAGCCCTCCGTTAACAGAGATTACCTGACCGGTAATATAAGCCGCATCTTCACTCATAAGATAATTAACCAGTGAGGCGACTTCTTTAGGTTTGCCAAAACGCTTCATAGGAATAGCTTTTTTCAACTCATCAGATGGAAGATTAGCTGTCATATCGCTTTCAATAACTCCGGGCGCAATGCAGTTAACTGTAATACCTCGTTTTGCCAATTCCAGGGCAAGTGCCTTTGTAGCACCGATAATCCCGGCCTTGGAAGCACTGTAATTCACCTGGCCGCGGTTGCCTGACAGCCCGGAGATTGATGACATGGTAATTATGCGGCCTTTAACTTTTTCTGTAATCATAGACATGACCAGAGGTTTAAGTACATTATAAAACCCGCCGAGATTTGTATTTAATACATCATCCCACTCACTTTCTGTAAGGAGAGGGAATACATTATCTTTTGCAATTCCTGCATTTAGAACTATGCCGTAATAAATTCCGTATTCGGCTGTATCTTGAGATAAAATCCTGTTACATTCTTCCCTGTCAGCGATATTAAATTGCAAGATTCTGGATTTTGAACCTAAGGCAGAGATTTCTTCCTGAACCTCTTTGGCCTTAGCTGTGCTGCTGTTACAATGCAAAACAATATCATAACCGTTTTTTGCAAGATATAAAGCTGTTTCTCTGCCTATGCCGCGGCTTGAGCCGGTAATTAAAACCTGTTTTTTATCCATATTTGTTAAAACCCGTTCTTTAAGTAATTTGACGCATTCTCAGGCATATAGGCATTAACAGTTGCCCTTGCGCATTCAACGTCATCACTATTATAGATTAAACATTCAAATGAAACAAGTTCACCGTCACCAAATACTTCTTTTGCCATTATTTTATAAGATTTACCGTTTTCAAATTTGTCAATAAAATTTTTATAAGATCTGGTACCCAATAAAAAACCAACCCGCGGAGCAGACAAATTAGCTCTAAAAAAAGAATAACAGCCGATGGTTTGTGCCATAAATTCAATACCTGTAAGATAGGAAATTCCGTTTATAGACTTATCGAAAAAAATTTTATCTTCGCTTATCGTAACCAGAGATATAAGAAATTTTTCATCAAGATTAATTTCTAAAATATCATCTATCAGTATCATCGGTTTGTTATGTGGTAAAATTTTTTCAAGATCATATTTCATAATATTATTTTCCTATAACCATAACCGCATTTGTGCCGCCGAATCCAAAAGAATTACACATACACTTACTGATATTATAAATGTTTTTATCTTCAGGATCAACGAGCTTTATTGCAGGCAACTTATCATCATACATCCCATCATACAAGTGAGGAAGAAGTCTGCCTGTTTCGAGCACTTTAAGGCACAAGGCTGTTTCAATACTGGCAGCTGCGCCTAAACAGTGGCCGGTAAGCGGTTTTGTAGCACTTGCGGGTATATTTGGGCCAAAAATTCTGTTAACAGCAGCCGCTTCCATTAAATCATTTGCAATAGTACCGGTTCCATGTAAATTTATGTACCCTATATCCGCCGGTTCAGCCCCGGCTTCCTCAAGCGCCATAAGAATAGCGCGGACAGCTTCTTTAGCTTGGGGATCCGGAGTTGCCGCGTTATATGCATCAGAGGTTTCGCCAATTCCCATAATCCTTGCCCCTTCTTTGTCCTGTTCCAGAAGAAACAATGCCCCGGCCTCACCAATGTTCATACCATGCCGGTTTTTAGAAAAAGGATTAGTCAAGTCATCACAAAGCACTTCAAGCGCTTTAAAGCCGGCTACCGGTAATTTAGACAATGAATCAACTCCACCTGCAATTACCGCTTTGCAAACTCCGTTATCCAAAAGCCGTTTTGCGGTTGAAAAAACTTTTATTCCTGACGAGCAAGCTGTAGAAACGCTTAGGGCAATATTTTCCAACCCTAAATGCTTCTGTAAAAATTCCGCCGGGTTAGACATCTTAAGATATTCAGGCTTCCGGTCAAGCTCATACTCATCTATCCCGCTGTTTGATGTCGCAATTACGACCCCTATATTACCTTTTCCGTATTTTTTTACCAACGCGTTAAGATCGGGATTTAACAGATTGCAAATATGTAAAAGCATTCTGTTACACCTCAAATCAAATGCTTCATCGTTGATTTTAGGAAGATCTTCCTCTATTCTGTGAGGCAAAACTTTGCATAAAAGTGCATTTTCAAATATTTCGTCTATATTTGAACCCAAATTACATATAGCTTCATATTTTGTAATATTAATCATACTTTGCAAATCAACACCTGTTATAATATTATATTAGCATGAAAAGTATCAAATTTTATATAAACAAATATTCATATATAGAAAATGAAAAACCGGATGTATCATTTATACCAATGCTTATGAGGCGGAAACTCAACACTTTTGGCAAAGCTGCACTCTTTACTTTATATAACGCGTATGGAGACAATGAGAACACAAAACTTGTCTTTGCCTCTGAATACGGGGATATTGAAAGGGTCAACAAACTTATTGACCAGCGTCAGAGTGAAGGAGAAATCTCTCCGGCAGGTTTCAGTTTTTCTGTTCACAATGCTTCAATAGGGTTGTTTTCTCTGCTAAAAAAACTGAACTCATCATATACATCTGTTTCAGCAGGAGAAAAAACTCTGGCTGCCGGAATATTAGAAACAGTTCTCCAGATTGAAGGAAATAACCCCGTTTTGCTATGTTTTACGGAGAATAAAAATCAGTTACAAAGTGTTTCACTGCTCTGCTCAAAAAATAACAGCAGCGGTATTGAAGTTACGGCAGAACTAATTCAAACCACCGAAACCGGTAAAGATAATTTTAATAGCTTTATCAGATTTTTGAACGGAGAAGTTAAAATATTTAACAGCGGCTTATATGTCTTAAAAAGGGATTGATATGAAATTTTACAGAGGATTAGTAGTTCTTTTGGAAATGATAGTTTTTGCAATAGGTGCTCTTGTAATCGGGTGCATAATTATCCCTTTAAGTTCAATATTCTATAAGGGGATAGAGAGAAAAAGATATTGCGCAAATATAATCCATAAATCCTGGAAACTTTTTACTGAAATAATGAAAAAATCCGGTTCAATTGCTGTGGAAATATCGGGAGATTTCAGCGATATAAAAGGGAAAATTATTGTTGCAAACCACCCGAGCCTTATTGATATTGTTCTAATAATCGGCCTAATACCAAATTCACTATGCTTTGCAAAGAAAAGTCTTCTTAAAAATCCGGTTATGCATAATATTGTAAAAACATTATATATTATAAATGACATCAGCCCGGAAGAATTTCATAAACAAACATCGGAAGCACTGAAAGATGGGTTTAATATTGTAATATTTCCGTCCGGTACAAGAACCAGAAAAGGAGAAGATTTTCAGATACATAAAGGTGCTGCGCAAATTGCGCTTGATACAAAAACTGATATTGTACCAATTAACATAGAACTGGATTATCCATTATTAATCAAAAATCACTTTCCGCTTGACGCCGGGCTTAAACCTGTTCTTTGTTCAATTACAAGAAAGCCTGACATAAAAATCTCACAATTTATTACGGAGGACGTTACTGAAATCAAACTCCGAAAACGTCTCACCGAAAAAATTAAAGCTTCAATTATCTCTAAATCCTGACAAACTTCGATTTAGGCTGCTTGCAAATAGGACAGAGATAAGTATCAGGTTCTTTTGTTATATCGCCTTCGTAAATGTAGTTGCATATTGTACATCTGTATGCAATCCGGCCGTCATCAGGTTTTGTTTCTTCAATATATGTAGGCGCTGTTTTCGGGCTTGTACCTTTTTTAACCTGATGGTAATAGGCATATGTCATTGGAATTTGTTGTTTTAAAATATCACCGTCTTTTATTTTGCCTAAAAATATAGTATGGGTTTCAGTCTCCATCTGGTTTATAACATCGCATATAATATATCCAGTAGAATCAGAAAGTACATCAAGACCGTCAACTTCTTTAACATCAAGTCCTTTAAATTTATCAACATTACGGCCTGACTGGAAACCGAAAACCGGAATTATATTATCATTTACGTCAACACCGAGTATTGATAATGCAAACTTCTTACATTCTTTTATGCATTTATTCGTAAAATTGTCATGGTTTATGCTCACTGCTATTGTATCATGCGTAACCTGCATTGCACTGTTTGCAATACATCCGGTCGGTTTGTCCCCGCACATAGTAGAAACAACGTAAACCCCGTATGATAAATTCCGTAAAATATTTATATTCATATAAACTCCCTCTTTTAATTAAATTTCTTTTGAAAAAATTATAACATGAAAAATTAAAAAAATTGAGATAAAATATTAACAAAAAAGGTCACAAAATGTACGACGAAATTTTTAACAAACTGGAAAAATCAGACTTTAGACGAAAGTTTCACCTGAAAGACAAAGACAGAAATTACATATCAGAAAAGGGGCTTGAAACAATAAAATCCCACGCCCGGGATTTCATATCAAAGCGAATAGCACTGGAACAGATTGCAAATGACGGCAAGCAAACACCAATGAAAGGACATCCTGTCTTTATTGCCCAGCACGCAACAGCCACCTGCTGCCGCAAATGCATAAGCAAGTGGCACAAAATTCCTGCAGGAAAAACCTTAACCGCCCAACAGCAGGAGTATGTCGTAAACATTATTATGGAATGGATAAAAAGACAGATAAATGACTAGACACAAAATAAAATTAAACCTTGGCCGGCATTGTTTGAAATATATTATTAAGGCTTACAATATCAGAGAAATTTACATGCCTTATTATATTTGCCCCGCGCTGATTAAAACTGCAAGAGAAGAAAAATGTTACATAAAATTTTATCATATTGACAGAAATTTTTATCCGCTGCTAAATTTTGAAAAAGATGCATATATCCTTTACCCCAACTATTTTGGAATTTGCGCCGCAAATGTTTCAAAATTAGCAGCTCAATATAATAATTTGATTGTTGATAACGCCCACAATTTTTATATGCCTGATTGCGGGCTTGCGTCTTTCAGTTCATTAAGGAAATTTTTTGAGGTTAAAGACGGGGCTGTATTGAATATTTCTAAAACAATTAATTCGGAAATCCCCAAAGATACATACTCTTATAAAACTTTTTCAAGGGCTGTAACATATGATGAGTTTCTTATAAATGAACTTGCACTTGAGAAAGAAAGTATTAAATTTATGTCTGAGTCTACCGAAAAACTTTTTTCTAAAATTGATACAGAAAAAGAAAGACAATACAGACTGGAACGCTTTGAACTTCTAAATAAAAAATACGCCGACAAAAACGAATTAAAGATTAATTTGACAAAGTATGATGTACCATTTGTATATCCGTATCTGATAAGAGATGAAGAAACCGGAAAAAGGCTTGAAAAAAATGGAAATATTATTATAAGATACTGGCGGCCGCTTCCTGAGAAATTTCCGGAATATGACTTTTACAAATATCTTATTCCAATACCATTATAAATAACATTTTCTATCCTGGCCTGCAACACCCGCATAAAGTTCAATATACTGCTTAGCCGGACTGGAGTCTATTTTTGTAAGCAAAACTTCTTCTATCTGGAAAAAGCCTACATCTCCTGACATTTCAATATCAATTTTAATAGGTTTTCTCTCACCATGATGGATACCGATACGGTTAATTGCGTTTGCAGAATATTTATGAATATCGCCGACACGCGGAGCACTGTTAATTGCCAAAGGAATACGTGCACGTCCTTTTGTCATGTCACACCCGTCTGCAACAAGGATTATACCTGCTTCTATAGAATGAATTTTTCTTGACGACATGTGGCCTATAATCGCCTCGATAGCAACAGACTTAATAATAACCCGTCTGTGCAAATCATCAGGGAAAACATGCATTAACGCGCGGTCAATAATCGGCTGAGCCAAAAGAACAGACATCTCCTCATGCCCCTGACGGCCTATAGCCATTCCTAAATCATGCATTAACCCTGCAAGGATTACCGCACACATGCTGTCCTCAAAAGTTCCGACCTGTTCCTGCTCCAAAGAAGTCTGAATCCCCGAATCGTGCAGAATATTCAGCATTTTAATTGCATTTCCTACAACCTGCCGCATGTGAACCGGTCCGTGATCATTAAATCCCAGCCGTTTTATTGAAACATTGTTTGCATAATCCTGCATTTCCTGCAATTCATCATCCGCAAACAAATAGTTTACAAGCTTTAAGCATATAGGATTATTTTTTAATCTGTCCTGTATTTTATTTTCCGTTGATACTTCTTTAACTGATTTCATATTTTCCCGATCCGTTAATAATTACCAATAGTATTATACGTTAATAATAAAAAAATTTCTATGTAAAATTTTTTACTAAAAAGGCAATTTTTTTATGTCCAAATTGTTTATAGATATATACAAGGATTTTAAGGGGAAATATTATGCCGGGAAAAAAAGATATTAAAGTAAGTTTTACAGCTTCAAGTTTTCAATACGCAGACGGAAGTAATTTTTCAACAGCCGGATGCGATTTAAAATTCAAACACGGAATAGGGGGTTATGCCGGGATATGCACTGATTTTAAAAGCGAACCGGCCTTTCTCATTGACTTAAAAGAATCAAACAACTACCCGGGCAGTAAAACTTTTGGGCACAATATACGTGTAAGAACAAATTTGGATAATGACTTAAATACAACCCAGCTCAGGGTATCGCCACTTACCGTAAATCTTCCTCTAAGCCGCGGAACATCTGTTTACGCAAACCCTCATTACGTGGGAAAATATGATTACAAATCAAAAAGCTGGACAAATTCTGCAGGAATGTTTTGCGGGCTTACACAAAAAATTTCAGATAAAAGCTCACTATCCTTTGAGGTTCAGCGCTATAATCTCCATAACATAAAAGACAATTCCGGCGCAAACTGGAGCTTTAACGCTATATACACAATTACATTATAAGAATTGTAACCCGGATTTTTGTAATATAATACCTATAGAAAGGTTATAAAACTTTAATGTCTGATTATAAATATTACTTAGATAACGGAATATTTGATATTCAAAACGGGAATTTCCAAAAAGCAATAGAAAATATTAACAAATCCCTGGAACTAAAAAATGACTGGTCAATTCCGTATTTTTACCGGGCCGCAGCATATCAGGCGCTGGAAGAATATGACGAGGCAATGCTTGATTATACAAAAGCGCTTCAGCTTGATAGCAAAATGACTGACGCTTATTACAACCGCGCAAGAATAATTCTTACAAGAAAAGATATAGAAAATCCGAATATTGAAAATGCCGTTAAAGACCTGGAACAAGCACTTAAGCTGGATGATAAATTCATAGACGCACTCTATGCAATGGCAGCAGCACATAAAAAATTGGGGAATTATCATAAAGCACTTGAATATCTCGAAAAGCTTCTTGAACTTGAACCGCAGGCAGTTCATGCAAAAGCCTTAAAAAAATTAATCCTGCAAAAATATATTATATAATCAGAAATATCTTTTTTAAAGCCGCCTTTGACTTAAAACCAATATTGCAGCAGAAAGCTGTTTTTGCTATAATTCTTGCATTAAAGAGGGAAAGTATGCTGTTTTATACTGATTTACATATCCATTCAAAGTACTCACGGGCTACAAGCAAAAACTGTAACCTTGAAGAACTTGCATTATGGGCAGAAAAAAAGGGGCTTAGCCTGATTTCTACGGGAGATTTCACTCATCCGGCATGGTTTAACGAAATAAAAGAAAAACTGATTCCGGCAGGCAGCGGCGTATTCAGGCTAAAACCGGAAATAGAAAAAAACATATTCAAAGGCAATGAACCAGTAAGATTTATATTATCAGTAGAGATTTCAACAATATATAAAAAATGGGACAAAACAAGAAAAGTTCACCATGTAGTATTCATGCCTGACCTTCTTGCAGCAGAAAAATTTCGAAATAAACTCGGTGCAATCGGGAATATTAACTCTGACGGCCGGCCGATTTTGGGTCTTGATTCAAGAAATCTTTTGGAAACCGTTCTGGATTCGGGAGAAGGTGCTTTTATAATCCCTGCACATATTTGGACCCCGTGGTTTTCGGTGCTGGGATCAAAATCAGGTTTTGACAGTATAGAGGACTGCTATGGAGATCTTTCCGATCATATTTTTGCGGTTGAAACCGGGCTTTCCTCTGATCCTGAAATGAACTGGCATGTATCCAAATTGGATAAATTCCGTCTTGTTTCCAATTCAGACGCGCATTCTCCTGCCAAACTTGCAAGAGAAGCAACCGTTTTTGATCATAATCCTGATTACTTTACGCTTATGCACGCACTTAAAACCGGAGAAGGCTATGTCGGAACCGTTGAATTTTTCCCTGAAGAAGGGAAATATCACGAAGATGGCCACAGAAAATGTAATGTGTGCATGACACCTGAAGAAACCAAAAAATATAACGGTATCTGCCCGGTTTGCGGAAAACCTATGACGATAGGTGTATTATACAGAGTTAATGAACTTTCTGATCGGAAAGAAATTATCACACCGCCTTCAACTGCCGGCAAAGTTTTCAGTCTTGTACCGCTTCCGGAAATCCTTGCAGAAATAATGCAGGTCGGGCCTTCAAGCAAATCTGTTACGCTTGAATATGAAAGGCTTATTAATAAGTTCGGATCAGAACTTTCTATACTGCAAAATATTCCTATTGAAGAACTTTCTAAATCTTCCGAAATGCTAGGTGAAGGAATTTCCAGACTTCGTGCAGGCAAAGTTATCAAACAAGCCGGCTATGACGGAGAGTACGGTGTTATTAAATTATTTAACGAAAATGAACTTGTAAAAAAAAATTACATAAATCTAAAATTAAATATAGATCTTCCTGAAGAAAATATAAAACCTGCAAGACCGGAAAGCAAGTCCAAAATAAAAGAAACAATTTCGCAAAGCATTCCGGCTGACACTATAGCAGATAATAAAGACCAAGTTCATAAAGGGCTTGATAAATACCAGCAGGCGGCTGTAATTAATGAGAATCCTCAGCTTTTAATTATCGCAGGCCCGGGTTCAGGGAAAACAACCGTGCTTACAAACCGAATTGCGCACCTTATCAAAGATAAACAAATTCTGCCGCAAAATTGTCTTGCAATAACGTTTACCAGAAGAGCCGCCCAGGAAATGCGGGAAAGGCTATACAAACTTTTAGGTGAAAGCGCAAAATCTATAAGTATTAATACTTTTCACTCGCTTTGTTATGCAATCCTGAAAGACAATTTCGATAAAGCGGGATTAAGTGAAAATTTTACGGTAATGAGTGACCAGGAAAGAGCCTTATGCAAGGATTCAAAACTCCTTGAAACAGCTATAAGTTTTGATGATCTAATTTTGCTTACAATAAAACTTTTCGACGAAAACAAAGATCTCACAGACTTTTATCGTGAACAGTTTAAGTATGTGTTTGTAGATGAATATCAGGACATTGACCTCAATCAATATAAATTAATAAAGTATCTTGTACCTGATAATGGAAATATTTTTGTCATAGGGGATCCAAATCAGGCAATATATGGATTTAGAGGCGGGAATTCCAAATTTTTCAACAACTTTAAAGAAGATTTTCCAAAAGCAGAGATAATCAACCTTAAAAATAACTACCGTTCAACAAACAATATCGTTAATGCCTCAAACCAAATGATAAACTCCTATAATATTATTTCTGTATATGATAAACCTCATGAAAAAATTACAATACATGC
>CALUYR010000047.1 GCA_944325045.1 Candidatus Gastranaerophilales bacterium | reverse complement strand
AAAATCAAACCGGTCGGAATCGGACTTTATCAGGACATTAAATAGAAAAAATTATAATAAAATTTGCTTGAAATTTATTAATATCAAAAAAATTTTAGAGTCCGATTAATGTCCTTTCAAATCTTGTTGGGCTAAAAGGACTGATTGATTTCGTTTTAGTGGGTACACTTTAGGTAAATCCGACCTATTTACTGTTAGTTTATTCGTTAAGCGCAAAATTCTCGATATAATTTTTCAATAGTGTCACCTATTTCATAGGCTTCTTTTTCTAAAACATTATTTTTATATTCATCACCACCAATAATTGGAATAAATTCATAATTACGTTGTCCTGCTAGATACTCTAATGCCTTGATCCCTTCTGGTGAATTAGCTTTTATTTTAGGTAATTCAAGTATGTGTGCAAAATTGCTCTCTATCATCGACAAGAATTTTCTTGTATCCATATCTATAAATTCTTGTAAAAACCGTTCTTCATACCCATGATATTTTGCTTGCTCCAGCTCACCTCGTAAATAGAAACTAGAAAATCTTCCTTGAAAGAATTTAACATCATTTCTAGTGACATTTTCAGCCAATGCTTTTGCATATTCCATAGCTCCAAGGCCTTCTGTTCTTAATATAGTTGCAGTTTGCTTGCAATGAGTTAATTCATGAGCGATAAGATTTATGATATCTTCTTTTGATAATCTTTCTGAATATTTAATTGTATTCTGTAATGGATCAAATCCTCCACTAAACCATTTTTTATTTACACCGATGATTTGTTCTGGAGCAATGCCTTGTAAATCAAGCAGTATTACCATATATTGATAAGCTGTGTCAACAAATTCTTTACCATTTTTGTTTTTTATACTTTCAAACATAGGAGTTAATCTTTGCAATAAAACATGTTTATTATTAATTTTTGAGGAACTAAAATTGACGATATCACTCTCTAATTGAGGTGCTAATCTTAATCCTGCTGTATCAACTTTCGCTGTCTTGTTGCAAGCAAGTAAGCTTTTACCACTTCTTGTCTAGGCAACAATTTCTTTACCTATAGTTGTTCCGATTTTTCCTATTACCATTAAAAATTTCCTTTATTTCCCCTTAATATTTATATAAAGTATTTTTTATGTCAAAAATTGCATAATTGTTACTTTTTTATTTCGGAACCGATGTTATTTTATTTCAAATGTTATAGTTGTAGGTTGGGGATTCTTGAAGTGTACACCAAAAACGGAAGCAATCAACAGCAATGTTTTTGAATATATTTGTTGTAAATTTTTATTAATATTTCCGCAAAATTTTTTTTTATAATTTTTACTACATAAGTAATTATTAAGATATTATTTTAAAATATGAAAATCAGCTCAACTTTTTATTATCAAAATATAAAACATCAGGAAGCTTCCGATAAAATTCCGGCAAGTAAGCCCTTCCGACAGTCCCAATCCTTTCCTGCACAAGATTTAAGCAATCCTTCTTTTCGTGGAAATGCAATAAAAAATTTATTGGGGCCGCTGCGATTTTTGCAGGCGCAGTGTTATGTTTATATTATGAATAAAGTTATTGCTAAGTCCTCCAACGGTAGTAACATTCTTTTTAGACATCTGTGTATGGAGAACATGGAATGTATTCAGTATGGGATTAAAGCTTTTAAAGGCCTCTCTATGAAAGATATTCAATATATGAGTGAAAATCTTCATGTAATTGCAGTAAAGCGGGGCTGTAAAAATATGTGCGCCTACTGTTACGCGGATGCAAAACCTTCCAAAAGAGCTATGTCGTGGGAAGATTTTAAGTTGATTACTGATGGATACAAAAAGCTTAAAAAACGTTTGGGTAATCTTCCTATTTTCGGCGAAAATATGACAAATGATGATAGCACTTTGATTTACAGATCAACAGAGCTGTTTTATGATGCTGACTGCATGGATTTGGTAATCAAGGACAAAAAAGGCCGAAATCATGATTTTATTGATTTATCTGAAGAGTTATATAACTCACTAAAGAGAAAAACTGTTTTTGATACTTCCGGCTGGGATCCTAATAATAAAGAATTACAACAAAGAGCAGAAAAATATGCCGAGTATTTTTCTTGTCCGGAGAATATGGAAAAATTAAACGGTTTTAACCTTTCCTTTAACTGTTTTAATGCTTCTTATGTCTCCGGTGTAAAAGCTTTAAAAGCCGGGAACAAAGAAAGATATCTAAATTTAAAAGATCGTTTTACTGACAGAATTGCAAACGCTGTGTATACATTTACACCGCTTCTAAACTTCGATAAGTTCCAAATAATGACACGAAGCTTCGGGGTTAAAGCTAGAAATGCCGAATATTTTGATATTGCCGCAATATTTGAACTAAGCTGCAATGTCTTGAAAAAACTGGAAACATTATACAGAAAAGATTTAAATGGTGCTCAAAAATATGTAAAATCAGAACAAGATATAAAGAATTTTCTGAGTCTGGCAGAACAAAAGCTGAATACTGTTGATACCGCGCTTAATTCCGTTGGCAGAATGAAGAAGTTCATGGCGGAATTTAAAATCAACGCTCCAATGCAAAATCATGATGAAAGTACAATAATATTGGAAAAAGATCTGGAAACCTTAGGGCGTTATCACAGTTATCTCGGAATGAAACTGATTGATACGGATGGCAGAGTTTACCACATGGATTATGCAAGGTTTTTCCCGACAGAGATCCAATTGAATCTTAAAGATAAATCCCCTGCCCCAAAACTTGCAAACTTAAAAGAAGATTTTAAAGTATTAAGAGAAATAATTAATAGACCCGAACAAAAAATTAGAATAAAGCCAGATTAAATTTATTATTTCACCCGGTCTGGGAATAAGCTCCGCAAGGGTGAAATTTCTGAGCTGAACATCTGATTGCAGCTAACGAAATATAAATTCAATAACTACAGCATAAATTTTCTTGTCTGAATAATTCGATACAACATAGTCGGCAGTTCCGTAATTTCTAAAATCAGCATTTAATGATTTAATAATTATACCGTTATTTGTTTCATCTCTCAAAGCTTTTAATTGTACAAGTTCAGGTTCTGTTGTTTTGTTTTTGTACAAATATAACTCAACTGTTAAATCTTTGGGATTAAACGGATCTGTTACCTGGGTTATTTTAAGCTCCCTGGTTCCTTGCGGAATTTCAAACTTAACTGAATCAAATTTTCGTTTTTGAATTTCTGTGTCATATATAAGTAAGTATTTTGAATCCGGGCAGTAATGGATTTCATTTAAACTTAAGGCTTTTTTCAGGTACGGGTAATTATTATTAATTCTGGCATATATTTCAGAATTTGGATTTTTTTCCATACAAAAAGGTAAAAGCGGATTTTGTACACCTCTTATACATCCGGCGGTCAGGCTTTGTTCTGCTTTTCTCTTATAAAGCCATCCTCCAAGTCCGAGCAAAGCAGCTCCGCCTATTGATCCGAGGGTTATTGCAGTGACAGCTCCGCCTGAAAGACCTCCGTCATTTTTCTTTTGCCCGTTATTTTCGACAGCCGGATCGGTGAAATAGTTATCAACAGAAAAAGTAAATGCAGGTGTTCCAACTCGCGCCAGCGTTGCAGGTGTTATAAATGTTATGAGAATAAGTAATGTTAAAATTTTTTTTACCATTTTAGATCCGTCCGAGTGTGATTACTAATTTTGCATTATAAGTTGTGCAAACCGTATCATCATGGGCAAGTACATGAGGGGTGAAAAAATCCGTTTCAATTTTATCGTGCGGATTTTGTATTGTATATGAAGAAGGTGTAACGGACAAATCTTCATTTTTCATCGGGTACCGCCCGCAGGCACTGCAGCAGTCTGAAAATTTTGCACTAACCTGAATAGGTTCAGCGAGGTTTGTATGTATTCTGAGTGTAAACGGACTTAGGTTTAATCTGCAGCATGTTTGGCTTACCGGCTCAACACTTTTGATTTCCATATTGGTAAGCACATCGTCTTTTTCGTATTCTGTTCCTTCTACGATTATTTTTTCGATGTGCAAAATTTCAGGTAGTTCGGCCTGAACAACCTGTCTTGCGTCTTTATCCGCAAAAGCTGTTCCTATATTTAAAAATATTGCGATAAATAAAGTCAGATATTTTTTCATAATTTTCATCACCAAAAACTCTAACTTTTTTTATCAAATATATAAATTACCTTCCCGGTTATAAAAGTTATTGTCATTGTAGTTTCTACAGAAAGCGGATTTTTTATTCATTATAAAACTTTATAAAAATTTTGAGGATTTACAAAAAAATGAAAAATATTATAATAACAGTAATCATATTTGTTTTTGTAATTGCTTGTCCAAAAGTAAATGCGAACCAGTATATTAAAGCTGAAATGACAGGTTTTCCGGTAGTTAACGAAAACAGTGTTTGTGCAAATATCAATCTGACATATATGCAGTTTGGTTTGTCAAGACTGTCTGTTATGGCGGCTGAGGGATTTATTGTTAATAATGAAGATATAAATGTCAAAATACCCGTAACAAATTTATATCTTCTCTGTGACGGCCAGGAGTTTCAGATAAGCAATAACGGGTGGCAGCGATTTTATGTTGATCCTCTTGATATAACCGGCTCAGCCCAGAAAAACGTAAACTTAAGACTTGAAAATATCGGAGAACTGCCGGCCGGGACATATTCGTTACTGCTTAGATTTTTGAACAGAACAGCAATTTCTCTGGATTATGAATGCGATTTTTTGTTTACATTTGTTATAGATGAGAAACATTCATTAACGTCTTTTAGCGGAGATCCGTCAATTGTTCTGTCCGAAAAAGATATTTTCAACAAAAACGGATATGTCAGAAATCAAAATGATGTAAGGATTGATTTATCTTCTAATACAAAGTGGAAGCTTTGGCTCGGAACAGAAAATTTAGAAGATGAGAATTGTGAATATTACTTCCAGGTCAAAAATGTTTCAGGCAAAGTTAGCGATTATGAGCAGAATAATATACAGCTTCTTCCAAATCACCGATATCTTCTCGCCTCGGGGGAGCCGACAATTGAGGGAATTGAAGCCGGTAATAAAGTTCCCTCAAATATCACAATAGAATATTCTTTCAAAAATGCAGATACTGATAATTTTATAAAAGAAGGGATAAGACAAAACCATTTTACATACATATTGGAGAGAGAATAATATGAAAAATTTATTAAAACAATTGGCAATTTCACTAATTTTTTTATCACAGTTAACACCGGCATTTGCAACCGTAAAGGTAATGCCAACACTGATTGAGCTGAATGCAAACAAAAGCAGAGGCGATTATTTGACAACGTCATTCACTGTTCAGGCAGACAAAAATGAAACTGTCCGATTTAAACTTTATCCTGAATATTTCACCATAACTGATGACGGGAAAATGGATGCAAAACCTACTTCAAACAACGCTGATAATTTGATATCCCATGCTCGTTTTGTTCCGAACGAATTTACCCTGAAAAACGGTGTGCCGCAGATTGTAAGGGTAACGTTTACTGATTTAAAAAACATGCCGGACGGGGAATCAAGGATGGTAATGTTTATTGAAGATGTCGCAGCAAAAGAAATTTTACTGCCGAATGCAAACAAAAACCTGAACACAAGACTTATTGTAAAAACAAGACTGGGTATTCCTATCTACGTTGACAAAGGTCGTTTTGTAAAAGCCGGAAACTTTGATGATCTTAAAGTAGAAAAAAATAATAAAGATCTTGTCTACAAAATGAATTTGAGTGCCTCCGGCAACAGCAAAGTCAGATATCACGGCAAAGCCCAGATTATAAAAGGTAATCAACTTATAAAAGAATTTCCGGTAAGCAGCAACACTATCAGGGCAAAAGGAATTTTTAAAGAAACCGGAACTTTGCCGGACAATCTTGACGGCGGAGAGTATATTCTAAAAGTTATTCTTACATACAAAAACGAAAAAGGTGAAAATAAAAACTTAATAAAAGAAACACAATTCCAGGTTACCAATTCAATTTAAAAAAAGGAGAGGAAATGAAAAAACAACACATTTTAATGGCAATGTTATTACTTGCAGCGACATGCGGATGCGCTCATGCCGAAAATTTTGCAAAACAAACGATACAGGCAACTTTACCGGCCTATGTTGATATCAAAGCAGAGGATGGCGGTTTGCACAGCAATATTAAACCCGAAACCGGGGAACTTGAAAATACTATTACATCAAAATTTACAATAAGTTCAAATGACAGATTGAATTTATATCTTAAAGCCGAAACAATTGCCGACGGCGGCACTGCAATGCCCGGTTTTTTCAAAAAAGGTGAAGCAGTTTACCTGATTCTCGGGCACACCACAAGAAAACCTTCATCCGTCGCTATTACAGATATTTCAAGCGGGAATGCCACAGCGGAAAATAACGCAAATGCGATAGCATACCCTGTTGCCAATATTGATCTTCAGGGAAAATATTTTACTGAACCCGTATTTAATGATTCCAAAAAACAGTATGAATTTACGGTCGATCAAGGCGTAACTACTGCACTGACAACGATTTCAACAGCGGTGGATCCAACAACTTATTCTTTCGACGATACTGCAGGAAATTATGAAGCCTACATAATCCTTACAGATACTACAACATAGGAAAATTTAAGAATGAAAAATAATTTCATTAAATTTTTATTTTTATTGATAATAACCGCACCGGCTTGTTCCGGTGCGGCTGTTATGGACAGCGTTCTGAGCGTTATTGTTCCGTCCGCTGCAATTGTAGATACAATCCCTTCTGCATTGAACAACAGTTCAATAAATCCTCAATCCGGTGTTCATACCGGATTGCAGGCTGTTTTTAACGTGAAAACTAACGGAAATGATGATACATACGATTTTGTTCTTTCAAGTTCAATTCTAACTGATGCGGGAGAAAAAAACGGATATTTTTTAAAGGACAGTGAACTGTATATTATACTGGCGAACAAAGAACGGCTTCCGGATTTAGGCTCGCTGGCCGATATATCTTCAGGCATGCCCCGTAACAACAAAAATATGATTGCTTATCCTGTTTTTAAAAATGCGGAATACCAAACATCTTATCAGGAGTATAACGGAGTTTTATGCTGTAAGTTTTTAAGCGAAGGCAGGCAGAATTTTAATTTTTCCCAGAATATAGGCAGTACTCCGCTTTCGGGAACTTATTCGCTGGAAGATGACGGAGCCGGTGTGTATGAGGCTGTGATTACACTGAATATATACAGGAAACCCTGATGAAATATTTTATAATAATTATTTTTTTACTGTTTATTTCTGCCGGCGCAGCAGTTTATGCGGATGAAACAACAGTAAGCGGACTTGAGCTTAACAATTGTGTTTATAAGGATATTGAAGTTTACATGGATTCTTCAAATAGAATTTATATTCCGGTGAAACAAACTGCCAAAATCCTTGAAATTCCATTTAAGGAAAATCATTCAACTAAAGAAATAACATTTTCTCAGCACGAACTTGGAGATGTAATTGTAAATAAAAAAGGAGTTTATTTAAACGGTGTAACAATAATTTCAAACCCAAAATTCAAAAAAGACGGAATTATAGAAACAGATGAGTTTTTTGTTGACACAACAACCGCATCAAAAATTTTTGATTCCGAAATTTCTGCTGATAACGTATCCCTGATAGTAAGTGTAAAGAACAAGTATGTAAAATCATCTGAAAAACAAGATAGTACAGAAGAAATTATTCCTGCCAAAAATCCAATCTCCCCGCAGGAAAAAGGGAAACTCTCATTTGATACTTTTGAAATTAATAACTCAATGATCTCTGATTCAACAAAGCAGGTTTATCTTAATGCAAGCCAGAACAATGTTATGTTCAACAATAATACACGTATGAGCCTGAAAGGGAAACTTTATAAAGGAGACTATGCTTTAAATTTTAATACAAATAACTATGCCGAAAGATTTTTTTCATTCGGAGGATTAAGCTTTACTTACAGGAATAAATACAAGGATTACTATTACGAACTCGGGCAGGTATCAGGTTTCAGAGATAAATATAATTCAATAGGGACTATGCTTATAGGATCCCAGATTTCTGATTACGACCAGTACATAAGAAAACAAACTAATTATGAGCAGACAGAATTTCTAAAAAAGGGGGAAGCTAAAAACAGAATTTTTGCCGGAATTTCAGGATATAATAACAGACTTTTCAGCTCAAACGGTTATATTTACCAAATGACTTCGAAGAAGCTTGTAGCAGGATTAAACAGGCAGTACGGGCTTTCTGATACAATGAAACTTGATACCAAAATTATTTACGACAAAATTTTACAACGGAACGACAATGCGCTTTTTATATCAGGATTATACAATGATTACTCCATACTTTCATCAGGTGTTTACAGAAACCCTAACACAATGGAAGGTGTAAGTCTGATAAATACATTAAATATATATAAAAATAAATTTTATAGTTTGAATGCGTTGGCCGGGCTTTCTGTAATGAAGGATTACAGCACAAACGCAGCTAATTATGCCCCCGGGTATTCTCTTTCGCTTGAAAACATTTTTGATTATAAAAATTCTACATTAAAATTACGGCTTTATCAGCAGTCTCCGGATTATTATGTAGCAGGATCAG
Source organism: Candidatus Gastranaerophilales bacterium (assembly GCA_944325045.1). Taxonomy (GTDB): domain Bacteria; phylum Cyanobacteriota; class Vampirovibrionia; order Gastranaerophilales; family Gastranaerophilaceae; genus UBA1221. The sequence continues at coordinate 1,838 of CALUYR010000047.1, read as the reverse complement.
ATTCCGGGTTCATCTGTGACAGGCTCGGAGCAGAAGTTTCAGCCGGCTACACAAAAGACAATCTTAACGCAAATGTAAGATATACAAGATATTATTCCAACCTTAATAATAAGTATTCCGGAGGGCTGACATCGTTCGATGAAGCTTATCTCAATGCCGGTGCGAAAATATTCGGCAATGCAAGAATGCGTTTTAACGGGAATTTGCGTCACGGCGAAAATTCTGTCGGGCATAACCTGAATTACTACTATAATTTTAATGTTTCTAAAAATATAAGCCAAAATCTTTCCTTGGAAGCCGGACATACCGGAAATGCTTATGATACTCAATATGACTCTGATTTAAGCATGTCAAACGGATTTAAAAGTTCTTACAATTCAACTTATGCAAATCTTAACTACAGACTTCCGAAGAATAAAGGTTCCTTAAAACTCGGACATGATACTGTATCTTATGAAACAAACGATACAAAAAATGATTATAATATGATCAGGATAAATTATCAGTTCCCTGAATTTAAAAGGGTTCTGTTAGGTTTAGGGATCGGGTATAAATATCAAGGGCTGGATAACGGCTGTACTTACAGTGCTGCTATAGGCTACAGAACAAGAACAGGCATGATCGTAAGTTTAAATTACCAATACAATACTGCAATGGGTTATATTTTCAATAATATGTACATTCCTTCAAATGCAAGACATTCTATTAATTTTACAATAAATGATACATTCGCTTTTACAGATAACGGGTTGCAATCTATAGGAGCAAATTCACCAAATTACGGATTTGTGGAAGTAGTAACCTATATTGACAAAAATAACAACGGAATTTTTGACAAAAAAGATATAAAAGTTGCAAATGTTCCGGTAAAAGTAAGCTGGAAGAGTTCTCCGATCAGAACGAAGCGAAGCGGTTTTTGTGATTTGCAAAGCGTTGAGAGAGGTTTTTATAATGTAAGCCTTGATTCTGATAACATGCACGCAAATCTATCAGCCCTGAAAAATTGCGATGAATATATATATGTTGAACCCCAAAAAACGACAAGAGTTGAGTTCCCGTTAAAGAGTTCGGTCGGCAACATTACAGGGAAACTTCAAATCTCCGATGATTTTGACAGAAAAATGAATATAACTGATTTTATAGTATCACTTTATGATGAAAATGGAAAAGAGGTTGCATATTCAACTGTTGATGATTACGGAAACTATTATTTTTCAGGGATTTCTCCCGGGCAGTATAAAGTTATGCTGGATAAAAATTTTATAGATGATTACAGCCTGATTCCGGATGAACAATTCGGGGAAATTGCAGTGAATATTCCATACGTCTACAAGAAATTTGTTGAGCTTAAAGACCAGAACCTTATCTATAAGTGTTATTAGCTTATAAAAATCGGCGGATAAGAAATACACCAGCGGCCGGAAGCCCGGCGAATCCTTATTTATCACAATGTTTGGCAACCGTCTTGACCGGATTCAGGCGTACAGAATACTTCAGTCTGTTTGTGATCAGGCGGGACTTGAAGAAAGAATTGGCACACATACATTAAGGAAAACTTTTGGCTATCACTATTATCAGAAATTTAAGGATGTGGTAATGCTCCCAAAATTATAAAAGATCTACATTATTAATTATTATACAAAAAGGATTTAAAGTTATTTGCACCTCTTGAAATTTTGAGAAAATAGTATATAATGGAGGAAAAGGAGGATAAAAGCATGGAAAAACCAAGTATAGCAATGAATACGGGGGGGGGGGGGTAGCGAACCTCAAGGGAGACAAGGGTTGTGGTTGAGCCAATTCACCAGGAAGCTACGCTGGGGGAAACGTAAAGAAAA
>CALUYR010000046.1 GCA_944325045.1 Candidatus Gastranaerophilales bacterium | reverse complement strand
AATTTTCATTAATTTGCGCCAAAATTAAACCCGAACACTTCTGATAGGTTCTTCCCTTTCACTCTTAATTTTAATTCAACTCTTCTGCTTTTATCAAGATCTTCTTTTCCGCTGTCATTGAGAACCGGTTCTGAGAAAGATCTTCCTTCAACGATTACCAGTTTTCTAAGTTTTGGATCATAATTCTTGTTATATTTTGTTTTAAGCATATAATCCTGCACGGCATAGGCCCTTTGCAAACTTAAAAACATATTTTTAGAAAATTGTTCATTCGGCGTTTTTGCGTCTTTGAACATCTGCGAGTCAGTATGACCCTGTATAATAATATTTTCAATATTATCTGCTATAACCGGGTTGTTGAAGATTGTGTTTATATATATGGGAACAAATTTATCGAGAAATTTTTTCCCCTTATCAGACAGCGTATAACTTCCCACTTCTAAAAGCTGAATGTCTGAAATTTTTACATTTCCTGTCAACTGGTCGACATCGACATCAATTTGGTTCTGTTTAAAATTCTGTGCTAATTCTTTTGAAGCTGCAAGCTGCTGCTGCTGAATTTTTACATTTTCCTGGGTAAAACCTGACATTGCAAGAATAAACAATGTCATGAAAATTATTGCCAAACCCAATAATAAATCTGACATAGTTGTCCAAAATATATTATTGCTATCTTCTTCAATTAATCGTTTTTTTCTTCCGTAAATACCCAACTCTGTTCTCCGTTAAAATAAGTCATCAACGTCATCTTCTTTAGTGGCTTTCACAGCTTCTTTCATTTTTTTATTCAAAAGATTCATACCGAAAATAAGGTTTTCCAGATAAGGTACGAGGTTGCTTGCGATGCCGGAATTTAGTGCAACTTTGAAGTTGTCAGGTAATTCTCCTATAAGATTTTGCAAAGCGTTATTTTGAATTTTTGTTTCTTTAAGCAGCTCAAGTAGGAATTTTTCGGAAGATATGTTATCAAACAACCTTGCAATACTATTTTGGACGGCAAGGAGAGGTTTGCGGCACAAGTTATTGTAAGCAAGCTTTTCAAATATTATAAACAGAAGTGATGATCCGACTGCAATTACGGAAACAAGTGCTGCAACCTGCATTGAAGCAATCAGGCCGGACAATGAGTCTAATGTATTTTGCTGGGATGAAAAGTCTATTTTCCCAAAGGCTATAGCAATATTTAAAAATGTAAACAACGGCCCGCACCCGGTTAATATTGTTGATACCGACTGGATAAATTTATAATTGAATTTTGAAATTATTAAAGAATCTTCATCAAAAAAGTATAAAGGATCGACAGTTGTTTGAATATTTTGTACTGTTGAAGAAACCTCTTTATATGTCAGATGATTATTTTGGCCTTTAAGTGCAATGGATTCCGAAAACACAAGTGTATTTTTGAACTCAAGCCAGGACGCTGATACAAAAGGATTATGAGACATCCATTCGTCAATCTCTTTGAAACGGAAATTCAAGTCTGTCTTTTTAAAATTAGAAATAAACGCAAACAAAAGTTTCAGATTTTTGTTTACGAATACATATTTGTTTATACAAAAAATCAGCGAACCTACAAACATTGTAAGCACCAGCAATATAGGTATATCAGTAAATATTTGCAACAACCAGCTCATACCAAATCTCCATTCTACACAAAAATTGTAACAAATTTTAATGATCCGGTCAAGTATGCAAACATTTGATATAGACTATTTTTACTATTTGTCAGGACGGCAAATTATTTTCTGTTTTTCAATTTATACCATAAGCTGTTTTCGCGTTTAAGCTTTTCAGCATATTCGGCCTGCGAAATCGGCTGGCCGAAAGGCCGCAGATCAGAAGGTTTTTGACCTTTTTTATGAAGCTCTTCAACTTTTTTTAAATCTGAGCGTTTTAGTTTTCTCACCATGTTATATTTAGATTTCTGGTCTGATGTGAGAATTTTTTTGAACTGTTTGTCGTATTTATTGGAAATACTTTTTATACAATCTTTTGAGGCTTCAAATTCTTTTTTGGCGGCTTTAAGTGTTTTTTTGCTGCAGTTTTTGCTGCATTCTAGGTCTTTAACTTTTTTTCTTGTAAGACAGAATTTTTGTAATTCAGGTTCAAGTTCGGCATATCTTTTTGCGTCAATTTCGTCTTTTTGCTTAACCTGGTCCGGTGTAAGATTCAGTGCATTATAAATTGTATTTCTTTGGAGTTTAATTTTTTGAATGAGCTGTGGAGAGTAGTCATCTTTAACAACGGCCGTTGATGTTATTTCTGTTTCTACGGAAACCTCGGATTCTGCAAAGACAGCAGGACAGCACATAAGAATGCATAAACTAACCAACAATAAACTCTTTTTCATAGGCTCTCCTTATAATTTGTAAATCCATAGATATATTATTTCATGATTATAATAAATTTTCAATACAAATTATTTTGTGCTAAATTTAAACCATGGCAGAAATGGCATTAAAAAATTATGCATATATAGGCGATGCGGTTTGGGAACTTAAGATCCGTTCCAAAACAATCACATTGACCAATAATTCAAAGACGCTTCATAAACTTACGACTGACAAGGTCAAAGCTTCTTATCAGGCTGAGTGTCTAAGCAGGATTGAACCTTTGTTAACGCAGGAAGAAGAGGATATTGCAAGACGTGGCAGGAACCTGCCTATTCCCGTCGGAAGAAGGCAGATTCAGAAAGAATACCGTATGGCTACTGCTTTTGAAACACTTATCGGATGGTGGTTTCTTCATGACAAGGAGAGGCTTGATTATATTTATAAGCTTTTAGGGGAAAATGATTAAACTCGGCCTGTATAAAAAAATTAAGGACTTGACATATTATTGTATAATAGTTATATGGGCTATAATTTAAAAAAATTTTTATTATTTTTACTAATTTTGTCTTTATTTTTTTCGGCCGGATTAAAATCTTTTGCCATAGAGAATACTCAACCTGAAAACGAAGATCAGGAAGAAGAAATTTTTAAAGACCGTGTAGTTAAAAATGGTGATACTTTGTCCGTTATTGATTGTGTATCCGTTGCTTTTCATAACAGCCCTTTAATAAAAAAGTATAAATATAACTTAGATATTGCAAAAAGCAACTTAGGAATTGCAAAGTCGGAATATTTTCCTGTAATAGGCGCCGGTGTCGGGTTTTACAACGAAAATAATTCTAATAACAGAGATTATCATTCGCATTATCAGGAGCTGCCTTCTGTTGCTGTCACTATAAATAAACTCGTATACAATTTCGGGAAAACAACCGCATATATAAAAATGGAGGAGTTTTACAAGATCGGTGCTGAATATGAATTTATGGACAGCTTGTGCAGAACCTTATTTGACGTAAAGGAAAAGTACTACAGCCTTTTGTTAAGCGAATCCCGCCTAAAGACTGCTCAATTTAACGTAAAATTGTGTGAAGATATTCTTAAACAAGCCCGACTTTTTGCAAAAACAGACAAGAACAGACAAGCCGATGTTAAGAATGCCGAGTTAAACCTGAGTGAAGCTGAGATAAATCTTATTGAGGCTGAAAATAATTATAAAAATGCCAAAATAGATTTGAATAATTCCATGTATCTTGATTCCCCGCCTGAATACAATATTACTAAAACTCCTACATTTACTTATGATGATAAATTTATTTCCAATGCAGAGCTAAAGGATTTTGTGATTAAGGATCTGCCTTTTTCTGCGGCGGATGCGGTGGATATTGCATACAACAACAGTCCGGATCTTAAGGTTCTGCTTTCAACACAAAAGGCTATGGAGCAATCTTTGGTTTACATCAAAAGAACTTACTTCCCGGATTTAATGGTTAATGCCGGCTACGGGTATAACAGTACAAATGTTACAAGATCTGACAGTAGTTTTTCTGTCGGGGTTTCCCTCAATTCCTCTTTGAATTTAATGAACTTACGCCACAGCATAAAAGGGGCGGATGCTCAGGTTAATATTGCTGAAAATGAAATTAGTTTATTTAAAAAGGATTTGTATTTTCAGGTAAAACGTGCGCTTAATAATCTTGAAAAGGCTGCCAGTAATATTCCTATTGCGCAATTAAAGACAAGTCAGGCTTATACAAGCTTAAAAGTAGTTGATGAAGATTATAAAAATAAAAAAACAGATTACGTAGCAATGCAGGTTGCAAGAGAGAATTATATAAATACTTTGAATGAGTATGTAATGTTTTTATATGAGTACAATACGGCTTTAATCGGCGTAGAGCAGGCTATGCACTGTCATATTATTGATATTCACCACAAGTCCGAGCATGCTGTTCATTATCACAGTGATGAACTAATCGAACATATTTCACGGTGGATGAACTGTGACGAAAAAGAACAAAAACATAACAGAAAACGTTTGGGATTATAGAGTTTTCATAAATTTTTCAAATGCGTGTCTGCCGGTTTCATCGCGCTTGAATACTCCGGCGCATTCAAGAATTTTTACAAATACATGACAAACTTCATCACGGATAATTTCATCAATATTGTCTTGGGATATATCGTCATATTTTGCTAAAAAGTTTTCGGCCCAGGCAGCATGCTTTTGGGTAAGTTCGTTATCCTGCAGATTCTCTCCGTTGAGAATTTTTTCAGCGAGCAATCCCAGTTCGTTTTTTAATCTCGCAGGAAGTACTGCAAGTCCCATTACTTCAATTAATCCTATATTTTCTTTTTTTATGTGATGATATTCTTCATGCGGATGAAAAACTCCCAGAGGGTGTTCAGCGGTTCTTATATTATTTCTCAGCACAAGATCCAGCTCGTAAACATCACCGCGTTTTCTGGCAATCGGCGTAATAGTATTATGAGGCTCTCCGTTTGTGGAGGCAAAGATGAATACGTTTTCGTCAGTATATAGTTTCCAGACGGTCAAAATATGATCCGCCAGATCTACAAGTTTTGAATAATTTTGATGTCGTAATCTTATTACAGACATTGGCCAATTCAGAATACCTGTTTGGACATCTTCGAAATTTTTAATTGTAAAATATTTTTCTATATCAGCGCGGGCCATTGCAAATTCATAATTGCCGCCTTGAAAGTGGTCGTGTGATAATATCGACCCGCCGACAATCGGTAAATCTGCATTTGAGCCGATAAAATAATGAGGAAATATATTTATAAATTCAAAAAGTTTAATAAAGGTTTCTCTATTTATTGCCATTGGTACGTGTTTGGAGTTAAAGGCAATACAGTGTTCTTTGTAGTATACATAAGGCGAATATTGGAAAAACCAATCCTCGTTGTTTATTGTTATTGGTATAATTCTGTGGTTTTGGCGTGAAGGATGGTTAAGTCTGCCGGCGTATCCTTCGTTTTCTTTGCAAAGCATGCATTCAGGGTAGTTCCCTGGCGGCTCGTTTTTTGCTGCTGCAATCGCTTTGGGATCTTTTTCAGGTTTTGATAAATTTATAGATAAATCCAGCCGGCCGTATATCGTGGAAGTTGACCAGCGGATATCTTTTTCTATTCTGTATCTGCGGATGTAGTTTGTGTCTTGCGAAAACTTATAGTACCACGTTGTTGCTTTTTTGGGTGAAACTTTATACAGCTTTTTAAAGTGATCTATAACTTCATGGGGCATTGGCAGCATTGCGGAGATAAGTTTTGTATCAAACAAATCTTTGCAAATTATGTTATCATCTATAATTTTTTTTTGAACAGCATAATCAAGCAGCTCATTTAAGGTTTCTTCTAAACAGATATTTGAAAATTCCTCCTCCGGTTCCGTGTATTCCGCAAGCCCTAAAACCTCAAGGATTCTGTTTACTGCATAAATTTTATCTCTTTTGTCCAGCAAACCTTTTTCCAATCCGTATGTTACAAGTTTTTTGACAGCCGTGTTAATCATCAGTTTTCACCTCCGTAAGACAGCAGCCGCCTATCGGCCGGATTGATAATATATGGCAGGTATTTTGTCCGAGAATATTTTCTATATTTTTTTTGAACCCGGCAACTAAATTTGAAGGAACAAATGCCTGTACTGTTCCTGCAAAGCCTCCGCCATGAACACGAAATGCTCCTTTATCTTTCAAAAATTCCCCGCATAATCCAAGTGTCAGCCCTACCGGCTGGGTTTTTGATGCCCCGCAGACATTTACGTTTTGCAGATACATATATGAAGATTCTCCGGATTGTTTTATTAATCTGAAAAATTCAGTTAAATTATTTTGTTCCAATGCCTCTGATTCTTTAACTGCCCGTTCTGTTTCTTCAAAGTAATGCAATGCCCTTAATACTGCTCTGTCGCCTGCTGCTGCCCGTAGTTGCGGAATTGCTGAGATAAATTCTTCCTTATTAACTTCTCTTAAATAATTTTTGTCAAAATGTTCTGCAACAAGTTTCATTTCATAAGGTATTGACGCGTATTCATCCGTTAAATCAGCGTGATCTGCCCCTGTATCAATTATGCACAAGGAGTAGCCGTTTTTTGAAAAATTAAAATTATTTTTTCTAATAAGCGGATTTTCTGTATCTTTAAAGTCAATCGTAATAATTCCGCCTACAGAAGAAGCCATTTGATCCATTAATCCGCAAGGTTTTCCGAAAAACGTATTTTCAGCGTATTGGCCTATTTTGGCAATCTCTGCTGCCGTGACTTTGCTGCCGGCAAAAAATTTGTTCATAATGTTACCGATTAAAACTTCAAAAGCAGCTGATGATGAAAGCCCGGATCCTTTTAAAACATTTGAAGATATGTAGGCATTAAACCCTCCGATGTTATAACCAAGCTTTCTAAATCCCGCAGCAACCCCGCGGATTAAAGCTGAGGCTTGGTTGTATTCTTTAACATTCACTTCTAAATTGTCAAGATTAATCTCATCGGCCGGAAATCCTTCTGATTTAATCCTTATAACATTTTCGTTGTTAACAAAAGCTGCTGCTATTATATCAAGGTTTATACTTGCAGCCAGAACGCAGCCATGCTGATGATCTGTATGGTTTCCGCCTATTTCTGTCCTTCCCGGGGCGCTGAACAGCTCGATTTTTTCCGGTTTCGAAAATGTTTTTTCATACTGATCAATGAGGTTTAAATATCTTTCTCTATATAAAGAAGCTTTGTCTGTTTCAAGATCATAGAGAATCTTGAAGATCTTATCAAATGCTCCGTTTGTCATATCTTGTTTGACTTTATTTATACTGCTCATTTCCCAACCCTTTATTATTATTTTAACACTTTTTAGGAAAATTAAAAGATGTGTTATTCATTTTGTTAACTGTTTTTTATTTTTATAAGTGTCTGATATAATTAACAAAAAAATGGGAATAATATAAAATGTTATATTATTTGAGGAGATGTTATATGGTCGAAAAATCAGAAACAAATTCTGTTGATGCGCTTAGAGCCGGGAAGGCAAAGATGATGAAAATATTTATTTCTTTTGCAGCCGGCATGGCCGGGCTTTTGTTCGGGCTTGATATTGGTGTTATATCCGGGGCGCTTCCTTTTATTACCACTCATTTTGATCTTACAAGCCGGCTTCAGGAGTGGGTTGTAAGCGCCATGATGCTTGGTGCTGCATTGGGAGCTATTTCCACCGGTTGGATTTCATTTAAGCTTGGCAGGAAAAAAAGTTTAATGAGCGGTGCTGTATTGTTTGTACTGGGGTCGCTTGGTTCTGCTTGTGCGCCTAATGTGGTGTTTCTCATAATATCAAGGGTGCTTTTGGGATTTGCTGTTGGTATTGCTTCTTACGTTGCGCCTTTGTACCTTTCCGAGATGTCTGGCAAAGAGGACAGAGGTAAACTTATTTCTATGTATCAAATGATGGTTACTATTGGTATCCTTACTGCTTTTCTTTCGGATACAGCCTTTAGCTACGGCGGTCATTGGAGAATGATGTTAGGTGTTATAAGTATTCCTGCTGTTTTACTTTTGGTGTCAGTTTTTGGACTTCCGGACAGTCCGCGGTGGCTTGCTTCCAAAGGCAATTTTGATAAAGCTAAAGAAATTTTACGCTCCTTAAGCACTGACGATGCCAAAGCTGACGCTGAACTTGCTGAAATTAATGAAAGCCTGAAAGTTAAGCAGGAGGGATGGAGTTTATTTAAGGAAAACAAAAATGTCAGACGTGCTGTATATTTGGGTATGCTGCTCCAGGCAATGCAGCAGTTTACCGGGATGAATGTAATATTATATTATGCGCCCCAGATATTTAAGCATGCAGGTTTTGCAAACACAGAACAGCAGATGATTGCAACAGTAATTTGCGGTTTAACAAATGTTCTTGCAACTTTAATTGCCATGAAAACTGTTGATAAGTCCGGCCGTAAGCCTATTTTAAAAATAGGATTCGGGGGAATTGCGCTTGGTACTTTCCTGCTCGGGCTTTGTCTGTTTATGATTAATGCCGGTTATAGTGCTTTATGGATTTCAATCGTTGCTGTGATAATGACATTGTTTACTATCGCTAGTTTTGCTATGAGCGCAGGGCCGGTTGTTTGGGTTCTCTGCTCGGAAATTCAGCCGTTAAAAAGCAGAGATTTCGGTGTTGCATGTTCCACCACCACAAACTGGATTGTCAACATGATTATCGGGGCAACTTTCTTAACTTTAATTAATCTCTTTGGAATCGCCGTTACATTCTGGATTTATACCTCTTTGAATATAATCTTTATATTCTTAACTGTTTTATTAATCCCCGAAACCAAAGGTATTTCTCTGGAAAATATTGAAAAAAATCTTATGGACGGCAAAAAATTGCGAGACATCGGCGTTTAAACCAAATACTATATGTCAAAAACGGGCGTAGTAAAATTTATTTTTATTACGTCCGCTTTTGACGTAACGGTTTACTATTCTTGTTTTGTTGAGAGAAGTAATTCAAAGGAGAATTGTTATGAACAAGATTCAAAGAATAGAAACCGAATATAAGAAAGCATTGGCCGGTAATCAATTTAACGCTTCTTTGTATAATGATTATGCTTTATTTTTATATAGATATAAAAGAGATGTAGAAGCTTCATTAAAGCAGTTAAACAGAGCGATAAAGTTTGATCCTGAAAACAGAATGTATAAAACGAATTATATAAAAATAGTCAAAAGCAGAGGTGCTGCTGTTAAAAAGCGATATAATCTGTTTGCAATATTTGTCGTAAGCCTGATGTTGTGGCTTGGTTTCAGCGGGTATAACAATTATATGAATATGTTATCGCTGTTTATTGTTGCGCAGATTGTAATAAATTATCAAAGAACTCTTTATAAAACTCATGATTAAAAATGTATTCTCCAAAATTATTTAATCTGTCCGATATTCCGGAATTATATCCGGAATTTTTTTTATGATTTATGTTAGAATTTATATAAAGTAAAGGAGTGTTATGGAAGAAAAACCGAGATATTCAAGAGTTTCTGATATACTGGATCTTATGACGTTTATGTTATCGCGTGTTCAGGGTGTAACCATTGCGGATATTATGGAGAGGTATAATGTTTCGCGCAGAACAGCGGAGAGGATGCGTGACAGCCTTTTAAATATATTTCCTGATGTAGAAGAAATTGAAGTTTCGCAGGACGATTATAAGCATTGGGGTTTTTCAAACCGTTCTTATAGCAGGCTTGTATCATTTACGCCGGAAGAAGCCGCTAATTTAGAGCAGTTAAAAGATGTTGTTGACAATCCTAAGTCGCTTAACTACCTTAATAAAACAATAGAAAAAATTAAAGCACTAAGTTCCAAACACCATACCACAATGGAAGATGAGATTGAAATGCTTTTGCATACAGAAGGTTTTGCGATACGTCAGCGGCCTAACTATAGTGTTAATTTTGAAACGCTTACGCTGATAAGAGATGCCATCAGGGATTCCCGTGTTATTACCGGGGGTTATCACAACAAGCAGCGAAGATTAGAACCGCTTGGACTGATTTACGGGGAAAAGACATATCTTGTAGCAAAAGAACTGGCCAAAGGTGACGGAATATATAATTACATCTTACATAAAATAAAAGATTTAAGGATTACAAATGAATACTTTGATAATGAAGATTTTGACCTGGAAAGCTATTCCAAACGGTCGTTCGGAGTATTTCAAGGAGAAATATATGACGTAAAACTTGTATTTTCTCCGGCAGTGGCGGAAGATATATTATGTTATAATTTTCATCCTACCCAAAATATCGAAAAACAGTCTGACGGAAGTGTTGTTGTTACGTTTCAGGCAAGCGGGGAGCGCGAAATTATATGGCATTTGTTTAAGTGGGGAAAACACGTCAAGATTATTGCGCCATTGAAGTTAAAGGAGACTTATAAAGATTATATCAGGTCTATTGATTTGACGTAATTTGTTATGATTTAATTATTTACCCTCTTGAAATTTGAAAAAAGTAATGTATAATGAAGAAAAAGGAGGTAAAACCATGGAAAAGTCAAGTATAGTACGGAATACGGGGGGGGGGGGGGAGCGAACCCCAAGGGAGAAAAGGGTTGTGGCTGAACCACCTCACCATAACCCTTCACTGTGGGAAAC
>CALUYR010000045.1 GCA_944325045.1 Candidatus Gastranaerophilales bacterium | reverse complement strand
TTAATACTCTTGCAGAACTAGAACTTTTTTTAGTTAAATTTGAAAAATTCATTTTTTCTGTCCCCTTTCTAAAAGAAATATATGTAAATAGCGTTAACAATTATGACAATAAAGATAAATTACATAATACTAATCGTAAAAATTTTGAACAAGAATTTTTAAAAAGATTTTGCCCAATTGATGCAAATCTGAGTACTTCAATTTTTAATATATTTTATTTTGAACCTTGTAAGGATGTTGAAAATAATCTTAATTGCACCAATATAATTGACTTATATACAAAATTATCTGGAAAAGTGCTTGATGAAGATTGTTGGAATTTTATATTTAAATATGCTAGATTTATTAATAATTCGGGTTGCTATTTTTTAGCTATTATAAATGCTTGTGACGGGCTCTTAAGTAATAAAAATAACAATTTCGCCAAGTTATATATTAGGACATTATTTAATGAAATTTATACTAAACTATACTATATAATTAATGAGAACATCACCACTAGCTATTATGGAAGTATAACACACAGTCCAACCCCAGCAAATTATATTAATATTAGTACACTTTTCAAAGAAGGCGAACTACAGATTTTAAAATATAGGAAAGAGGGGTATTTATTAGAAGAAATAGGACAAAAAATGACCCCATCATTGAGTAAAAACAATATGAGCCAAATATCAATGCAAATAAGAAATAAATTAGGTGCAAGAACTATAGATGAGGCTGTGCGAATTTTTGAAAATAAATATTTCAACTTAAATTAATTTAAATTATAATCCAGATTATAATCTAAATTATACAAATTATAATAAAAATCTCTTATTCTTAAAGCAATTCAAAAGCATTAAAAACTTTTGAATAGTAACAATTAAAGAAAAGGAGATTTAAAAATGACAGAAAAAACACAAACACCAGCACCTGAATTAATTCCGGTTTCGGAATTCAACAATTTTTATATTTTCCCCTCTGTCGGGGCATTACGCCAGCTTATTTTTTACAATACAGATAATTTTGCTAACAAAGTTGTCAGACGTATTGGAAAACGTTTATACATTAACTATTCTGCATTCCTTGAATGGGTGGAAGAAACAAACAGAAAAGAAGCTGTATAGGAGGTACCGGATGGCTATATTCCGAAAAATAAATATTGATTTTTGGGAAGATTGTAAGGTTGTAGATGAATTTACACCTGAAGATAGATATTTTATGCTTTATCTTATGACTAACCCGCATACAAATCAGACAGGTTGTTACGAACTGACACCAAGACAAATGGAATTTGAAACAGGTTATAACAGAGATACAATATTAAAACTTATAAAACGATTTTCTGAAAATTTAAACATAATTTTATATGATGAAAACACAAAAGAAGTTTTAATTAAGAATTGGCATAAGTATAATTGGACATCAAGCCCGAAAATTATGACTTGTATTCTTAAAGAAATTGAAAGCATTAAATCTACTGAATTACGATACTGTATAGATAGTCTATTAATACAGTATGGATATAGTACCGATACAGTATGCATACAGAAACGCAATAAGAATAAGAATAAGAATAAGAATAAGAATAAAGAAGAAGAAAAAGATATTAAGGAAAATAAAAAATTTATTAAACCAACAATAGAAGAAATAAAAAAATATTGCTTAGAGCGAAAAAATTCTATTAACCCTTCACAATTTTTTGATTATTACGAAAGCAAAGGCTGGCTCATTGGTAAAAATCAGATGAAAGACTGGAAAGCAGCAATCCGAACTTGGGAACAGAACAAAAATAAATACAATAATAATACTAAAATAGAGCAGGAAGGAGAGTTTGATTATGACAATACCCCATACAGAGCTTTCTAATGCTTTATTACAAAGACAAACAGAAAATGAGCGTACTTTATTAGGTATGGCTGTATGCGGCAGAGAACCGAAAAAAGGTCATATTATGGAACATTTGTGCCGGGATATGTTCATAGACAAGACAAATATTGAAATGTTCGATGTCATTTTGGACCAGTACCAAAAACATGGCACAGATAGGCTTAATGCTGATAACCTAATTAATGATTATCAGGCTAAAGTGTACAAAAATGGAGTATTTGAAGCTTTATTATCTCTAGCTTATGAATATATTACCGATGTAAATTGCGATTATTATATAAAAGCTACTCAGGAAAGCTGGCTTAAAAGAATGGCGGAAAGCTGTTCAAATTTAGAAGATTTCCAAGCATTGGAAAAGTTAAAGAAACAATATGAACTACCGAACAGAGCAACACTTTCAAAGCTTAATGATGTAGATGCTATAAACAAATTAGGTGATGATTATGATTTAATTATCAATACCAAACCAATAAACACTGGTTATACTTCGATTGACAGTATAATAGGAAACTTTCAAGGCGGAGATTTATTTATTCTTGCCGCAGCTACTGGCATGGGGAAAACCTGTCTAATGCTTAATATGGCTTTGTCTATAGCAAAGCAAGGGAAAAAAGTTTTAATCTTTTCTCTTGAAATGAATAAAGAGCAGCTATTAAACCGTGTTATATCTTCCGAAATAGGGATTAATTCAGATAAATACAGAAACGGAAAACTTACAGAAGGTGAAGCCGCAACATATTTTGATTATGCTTATTCTGAACAATTTAACGGGTTAGATATTAATATTTGCACAGAATACAACATATCTACAGCAAGAATTAAAAATATTGTTTTAGCTTCTAATGCTGATATTGTTTTTATTGATTACCTAGGTCTTATTTCTGGAGGAAACAAAACAAACTCTTATGAGCGGGTTTCAGAAATATCAAGGGAATTAAAATTACTAGCAATGGAAGCAAAAAAGCCTTTTATTGTATTGCATCAGCTCAATAGGGCAAATGCTGACAGAAAAGATAAAAGACCTTTATTATCCGATTTGAGGGACAGCGGCAAAATAGAACAGGACGCTGATATTATCGGATTTGTTTTTAGACCTGCCTATTATGCAGATACAGAAAAACCGCAAAATCAAAATGAAATGCAGCTTATTATTGCTAAAAACAGACACGGACAATCAGGGGTTATTGCAAGATTGAATTATAATAGCAACACACAAAAGGTAACAGAGATTAAGTCTAAATATTCTTGGGCTTACGGAACATAAGGAGAACACAATATGTATAAAACATTTTTAAAACTATTTTTCAATTCCAGAATATATCAAATACTACTGAGAGATTATATAAAAACAAAAAAATCAAAATGAGGCTGCTAGGACATGAAATAACATGGGGTATGTATTTAATTAGAGGGATTTACTTAAGCAACAATAAACTCGTCTTAAATCGCATGCTAGTCATGCCAGAATGAATGTAAATATAGGAGACAGTAATTTGAAAATAGAATTTGAAATAAAAGGGAAAGTAAAGGCAAAACAATCAGTCAAATTTGGACGTAACTGCATTAAATACACTCCCTCTGATATGGTAGAATACGCAAATTTTGTTAAAATGAGCTTTATAAGTAAATATCCGAACTGGAATATACAGAATTTTGCGGATAAACCTTTAAAAGCAGAAATAACCGTTTATATGCCGATTCCTAAGAGCTTTTCAAATAAAAAACGTCAGCAAGCACTTACAGGGCAAATAAGACCGGTTGTAAAGCCTGATTGTGATAATATAGCCAAAAATATAAATGATGCGCTAAACGGCATTGTGTACCCTGATGACAAACAAATTACATGCCTGACAGTAAACAAATTCTATTCTAAAAGCGAATTTGTAAAAGTGCAAATAAGCGAGTTAAATTAATCATAATTCCGATTAAAATTAATCGTTACCGGAGCCGTTATTTCTCCTTTTTCAACGTTATAACCTGCGAGTTTACAAAGTAATTCTATTGCTTTGAGTTTGTCTTTCGGCTGAACTTTCTTTGTCATTTTGCGGGCAGTGCTTGATTTGTCACAATTGGATTCAATTACAATACATTCTTCTTCTTTCTCGTCAAGAATATATCTTGTCAACTCTTCTTGAAGCTGCTGTGCTGAAAGTATATTTTTCTTTTCAATCTTACTTTGGAATTCTGCAATATATTTTTTGACACTAACATTAGCTAACAGTCGCGCACCTTGCTCGTTAGCTGTTTTTTCGCTATATCCTGCAGTTATAGCGGCTTTTGTTGCGTTACCTGATTTTAAATATTCCTGACAAAATTTTTCCTGTCTGAAGTTCAATATATTAACCCTCTTTCATTGTTCATTTATTACATCATTAATGTGTTTCTCTACGGCTTTACGTTCTTCTTCTGTTATAAATATTTTTTGAATTTCTACACCACCGGTTAGCTGTTGCTTGTCAGTCGGTTTTTCTCCGATTGTATCACGTATCAATTCAAAAGCCTTTGTGTCGCCGTTTGCCGCTTTTTTGACAAGCGCGGCAACAATAGCGAAGTCGTTTTGTTCTCCGGTTTCTTCATTCGGAAGCTGTAAGGCTATCTCCAGAAGCTCTTTAAACTTTTTGCGTTCCCTGCGCTTTTCACCCGATTTAATGCCGCCTTTTTGTCGAATTTCTCGTTGTTCACTCGTACTTCGTTTATTTATTGGAGGCTTCAAATTTTCAGAGTTTGCCATAAAAAACCTCCTGTTTATATTATATCGTATAGTTATAAAAATATCATTAAAAACAGATATATATTGAAATATTTTTTAAAGTAAGTTATAATATGATTAACCTATTTTAATTTTATTAACTTCGTATATAAGCAAAATAAGACCTATAGATGCAATAATACGAAGTTTTATTTTTAGAGGAGGAATAAATGCGCAATAAAGACAAAAACCAAAACCAACAACTTGAAAATTGTAAGAATGTTCTTAACAAATTAATGAATGAACTTAATGAAGTTGTTGAGGCAATTAATGCGGAAGTGCAATGTGCAGATTTATTGGAGCAAATTAACAGTTTTGTGCAAAGACTTGAAAATATTCTAATAACATGCCGGACAATAAAAGCCCGGTTTAAAGAATGCCCAAAATATTACCAATTTGATAAAAAGTTGAACCCTATGATTGCAGAAATTGAGCCTATATGTAAAAACTTGATTACGAATATAAAAAAATCAGTTTCTGTAACAGAGGCTTAATTATAATGCAAGAAGTATTAACAAAAGAGTATTTGACCTCTTATTTAGACAAATTAAGCTACTACAAATTTTTATGCATAAAGGCAAGACGGGGCAAAAGGATTGAAGAAGCAAAAGAATTTAAAACATATATTCTTAAAGCACAATCTATAATAAAACAATCAATAAGTAATATAAACAAAGAAGATTTCCGGAAAATCCTTACAATACGCTATATCTACAGTTTTAAGTGGAGAAGGGTTATAACTTTATTATTTAAGGATGAGCCGGATTTTGAAGATAAAAAAGATTACAAATACAGGGATAAGGCTTTTTATTGGCACAGGCAAGCCCTAAAGGCGCTAAAAAGGCCAAATTAAGCAAAAATCTTATAATAAATGTAGCTTAGGGCGAATAATATAATTGTGTAGAAAGTTTGCAGGCATGAGAAGACAAAAAACGAATTTGTAAAACAGGTGCGTTGTTAAATCTGTAATTTATAATAAAAGCCGCTTCAAACAACATCGCAGCTTCAATTGCTGCGGAGACTTTAAAGCGGCTGCTGATAACACTAGGACTTTTGCAATAATGCAACCCTCAGTGCAATACCAGCACTTATATTATAGCACAACTGCTAATAATCATTATTAATCGGATCAAAATTGCCTTTTATACATTTAGGATTTATTACGCAAATCTGAATATGATTTTTTTCTTTAAATCCTGCATTGGGTACAATTTATATAAAATCAAGCAGAAGATAGTAATAATGTGTTATGGTGAATTAACGCAAACGGCAGGCCTATAACCTGCCGTTTGAACCACAAACTATATTCATGGCGAGTAAAATATTATCCTTGCATTAGTTCATCATAGTTAAGATTATGCAGGCGGGCATAATTCAAAAACTCTTTTTCTTTTTCAGATACTCTTATTTGAAATTTAAGCACAACCCCATTAGCAGGTTTACGTCCTGCGCCTTTGCGTTTCCCGCCTCTGCCATAGGTCTTTTTATAGTATGTATCCCCTGAAAGGGTTTCGTATTCTTCCTGAGAGATTATAACTTCATCCGGCAACAAATCTTCTTTATGTTTTTTTACAACAAATCCTTCTTGGTCTTTAGCGTAGATGTATGTCATAATTTAGCCTCCTTAAGTCGTCTTTGCGCAAGCTCTATATAGTAGTCCGGTGCTTTATTGCTTCTTTTTTCATAAACAAGCCCTATAAGAATTATGCAGTCTTCTTGATAGGCAAACAGAGAACGCATATCATTAGTTTTAATTTCAAACACATCACCCCTTAAATGACGTCTTTTGACGTATTCAATACCTTTAGTGGTTATAGTGTCATAATCTTTATTTAATTGTGCTTGTTGTGCTTTTGTTAGTTTGCAAATTTCTTTCTCGGCTTGTTTAAGTTTTTCTATTTTGAATTTCATATAAGCACCTTATAATACAATTATAACATACATTTTAGATTTTGTCAACATAATCAAATAAACTTGTTACATAATGTGTTTTTATAACTACCTTCTCTTAACCCATTCTATGTCTTAGCAATTTAAAATTTTTGCAACATTAAATTGATTTGTTTTACAATTTCATCTGCATTTTTAATAAACGGATAGGATATAGTACTATTATTGGCTGATGATTGAAGCTCAATAGTACCAAAATTTAGTAATCGTGCAATTATGTCCTGTTTCACTGAAACCATACTTATTTTATTTAAAGGAATTGTTTTAGTGTCAATATTTAGCAAACCAAATCTTGAGTAAAAAGTACCATTTTCGATTTTAATTTTATCGTATTTATAACGTAATAGTCCATAAGCAATAAAAAATATACCAATAATAAAAGGCAATAATATTATTCCCCAAAATATTGAATGGAATAAAAACCATTTAGATTTTTCAATTATCAATTTTTCCATATATAATACCTACTTTCTTTCAATCCATTCAATATCATAACCTAATAGGTCGGCTATTTCTTGTGCATAATCGTATGTTATAGAACCTCTCTTGACCTTTTGTGATAAGTTTTCAGGGGATACTTTTAATGTTTCGGCAAATTTACGCATACTTAAACCATTTTCGGCAAGTTTCCCTTTGAATATTTGTTCGAATTTTTTCATTATAATTCTCCTTTGAATTTAGTATAAACGATTTAGTTATCAATATCAAGAGATATGTAAAGAATTGTAATCAATATATTAATAATTTACTTGACAATAATAACATATTCGTTTATAATAATAATATAAGAGTTAATAAAAGGAAACACAAATGAAATTATCAGACATCAAAACAAACGAATTAGAAATCAGAAACTACGATGTACACCAGAGATATGGCACTGACTGGGTTACAGAGTTTACTTTTATCAGCGAAAACAGCTTAACTCTTGACCAGTTCCAAGTAATGCTTGATGGTCAGGCTTATGGCTGCCTGACATTTATTAAAAAAGTTATGAATTTTGCTAACGGCAAAAAGCTTTATAAACACATCTGTAAAGCTGTTATGTTTTAGAAATATTACAAAATGAAAGGGTTAAGATATGAACAAACAAGAACTATTGAAACAAGTAAGAGATTTGAAAGAACTTAAAGTAATGGCAGAGGAACTGCAAGCCGAGATTACGGCTATTGAGGACAATATCAAGGCCGAAATGACTACGCAGAATGTTACTGAACTGCAGATAGATATTTTTAAAATCAGATGGACACCGGTCATAAGCAACAAATTTGATACATCAGCATTCAAAAAGATTTATTCAGAGCTGTATAACCAGTTTACAAGAAAATATGAAACAAAGCGTTTCAGCATTGTATAAACATTCATTCTTAGACCGTACAGGCATGGCTAAAATCAATTTTTACCATGCCGGAGGTTAAAACATCATCTTTTGAATTTAACCCGCCTTAATGGCGATTATTACGGCAAGGGATTTGAATAAAAGTAACAAAATAACATTATTAAATAACAAGAGGATAAAAATGAACACAAGATACTTTTCAGACGTAAAACTTTATTTACAAGAAAAAATAAAAGAATATTTTATTAAACTTATAATCGTTCAAATTTTTATAGGATTAGTATTAGTTGTAGTAATTTGTTTTAATTGACATAAACACAGGAGGGTAAAACATGACAGTTAAAAAGACTAAAAGCAAAGAAACTAACAATGAAGATATTTTGTATGGAATTATAACAAAATATTATACACGCTTTGATGTTATTAATGCATACGCTAAGGACATTCAAGAAAAAATCCAAGAGTTGATAAATGAACTTATTAAAGATTGCAACCCTGAGTCAGTAATGTGCCACTGCAGCGTATTAAATACCTTTGCGCAAGATATAATCAGCCAAACAGAATCAGCAGTTAATGATATACCAAGGTAAATGCTGCTTGGTTATTTAGGTGAATAATGTTTAAAGTTTTTCGCTCCAAACTTTACAGCCCAATTTCCAATTATTGTCTTGCTATCCACCTCAACACCCTGCGCCTTGCCACAATTTTCAACCTCTGTTCTTTGCAAAGCATTGTAATATGCCAGCCTGTTAGTGTCAGGCTTTGTCGTGTAGGTCGTGGCATAGTTTATCTGCTTTAAGGTCATCTCGACATCTGTTATGTGGTTTTCGTTCCCCTGACGCAGAGTTATTGACTGTATCGCCATATCCGAAAAATCCCCGTACGGGGTTTCGACATACAAAAGTGCGTTTGCTGCCCTTAGTTCGGATAAATCTGCATAAATCTGTTGTAGTCGTGTTTGACGTACGCTGTCCGATGTAAAGTTCTTGACGGTTTTGACATAGCGTTTTACGGAAGACTCAACATATTGAACTGCATTCTTTGCCATCTGTGTAATGTTATCGACAGGTGGAAGTAATGCCGGAATAACCGTCAGCTTGTCGGTTAATATATTCGTGTTTGCCATAGGCTCGCCTGCATTGAAAGTATCCTGAACAAGACTATTGGCTTTTGAATACATCCAATTGAGGGCTGTTGTCGGCGGCGTGTAAACCAATTCACCTGACAACCCTCGCAAACTCACAACTAACGGGCTGTGTGCTATCTGGTCTTGTACGGATGTATTGTTCTCAACATAGTTATCCGTAATCTGGTTTTGCAGGGATATGGAGTGCTCCAGAATTACATCAAAATACAATCCGGCATAGCCTTTTAACAATAACGCTGACGAGATTTCCGAAGTCGGCATCACTGATACCGAGGCCCCGCCCTGTGAAAGTGGTGTTTGTGTTGTCATAATACCCCCTTCCTTACACCCAGCCGTACACAGCCGCATAGCGTGCCTGCGCAAGCTGCTGCCCTATGTCAAATGCCGGTTGGTTCGTCTGTATCTGGTTAGTCTGGTTAATCTGTCTTTGGTCGTAGTGATTTACGGTTGAATTGTTTGCTATATTCTGCGCCGCTGCTGGGGTTATGAACATATTTTCAAGGTTCGGCAATGTTCCGGCATAACCCTGTGACTGCGATTTTTCCATTTCAACAATTTCAGAAAGCATATTTTTAAGCCATTCCGGCAGCTCTACCTTCGCGCTGTAATCAATCGGTGCGGTTTCTCCTATCCTCTCACCCGATAAATCCGGCAATGCCCCGACATACCCTAATGAAGCGGCTCCGCCTGTAACAACACCGTCTGCATCGCCAATCGGTGCGGCTCCGCCTGTTGGGGCGCCGTTTTGTTCTGTGGTTTCTTTTATTTTCGCATAATTTGCACGAAACAATAAAGACATCATTTCTAAACTTGCAAGTGGCGCAGGTAAAGGCCGGCCTTTTAGAAAGTGTTCATCTATTGTCTTTTGAGCCTTTTCCAGTGTTACCTTACCGGCTTTAATAATAACCTCCCCTACATCAAGTGTTACCTGCGGAATTACCTTGTCAAACGACAGATCCCCGAATTTGTCTTTAAGCTCTTGTATGTAGTCGTCAAGGTAATATAACAATGCACCAATTCCGCTGTCCTTTCCCTGAAAATACCCTACTACATCATCAATAATCAGATACAGAGCAACGAGCGCCGCCCAAAGGGGCTGTGTAATCGCCAGAATAACCGCAAGCGCTGCCGCAACACCTTTCAGGGCACTTTGCAGCTGCGGGGATTTACTGATTAAATCTGTTACCCATTTTACGGCGGTTTCAAGCCCTTCCGCTACCCTTGCGAGGCTTTCCATAAACGCTGTCCAAGCAGGCATCAGTGCCATAACAGCCTTGTCTTTCAAATACCTTAGCTTTATTCCCGCAATCTGGAGCTGGATATTCATTGCCTGAATGCTTCTTGTGTCCTCCGGTGAAAGCTGATACTTGCGAATGGTTTCGCCGAGCGACTCGAACTCCTGTCGTGACATTCTAAGCAAGTGAAGCATTCTCGGGTCTAAGCCCATTTTCTGCAAAAGATATGTTGCAGTGGTGTCGTTCATCCCGCTCACACGCTGGCGTAGCTGTTCGAGCACACCTTCAGCATCCTGCCCCACGGGGTTTATGCCACCAAACATAAAGCCTTCTGCGCCCTGACCGGTCAAAGACATTTCAAAAAGCCGTTGGTTAAGGCTTTCGAGCTGCTGCTCCGCATTCTCCACCCCAAGCATTTTGCCTATATTGCCCCACTTCTGGAAAGTGCCCTGTGCAATGTCTGTGTTTCTTGTCAG
>CALUYR010000044.1 GCA_944325045.1 Candidatus Gastranaerophilales bacterium | reverse complement strand
AAGGACCGGGAACGGGGAGAGTACAAAAGGGTTCAGGCGGGAAAAAGAAACCACTCTCTCTCACGAAAAGGAGAGCTGGAAGCCGGGAAACCTTTTGTACCCCCTTCCGGCTGTGATGGTCAGCTGCCAGCGGCCGGGGGAAAAGCCCAATATCATTACCCTTGCCTGGGCAGGAACGATCTGTTCTTCGCCGGCCATGGTATCTATTTCCATCCGGCCGGAGCGGCATTCCTACGGAATCATCAAGGAGACCGGAGAATTTGTCATTAATCTGGTAAACCGGGAGCTTACCTATGCCACGGATTACTGCGGTGTAAAATCCGGACGGGATGTGGATAAATTCAAGGAGATGAATCTGACGCCTCTTTATTCGGATGCGGCAGCAGCGCCTTCCATCAAGGAGAGTCCGGTGAATATCTTCTGTCGGGTGACAAAGGTGATCCCCTTAGGCAGCCACGATGTATTTCTTGCTGAGGTGACGGGCATTACGGTGGATAAGGACTATATGGATGAAAAAGGAAAATTCCATTTAAACAGCACCGGACTGGTGGCGTATTCCCATGGCGAGTATTTTCAGCTTGGGGAGAAGCTGGGGAAATTCGGATATTCTGTGCAGAAAAAGTAAACAGCAGGATAAATTGTAATGTACCCGGCGGAGGGGACATTGCAGCCCGGAGGGAATCCGGCGGTTATCCGATGCAGGGCATTTCAGAAAGGGGAACAAGATGAAACCAAACATTACATTGATCGGCATGCCTTCTTCCGGGAAGAGCACCATCGGCGTGCTGCTGGCAAAGCGGCTGGGCTTTTCTTTTGTGGAAGTCCCGGAAAATCTGGGATTTTTCCGCATACGTTTTAATTGCCGGGATACTTGGAGCCCGATTATACTACTGCCTGCTTAACCCGGTTTATTACTGCCAAAATCCGCTTGAAATATTAGACTTTCGTGAGGGCGGTTTATCTATACATGGCGGATTGATTGCCGGTATCAGCGCTCTTGTATTCCTTGCCGGAAAGTATAATTTAGGTGTGTTAAAAATTCTTGATGCGTTCGCTTGCGGAACGTCAGTTGCCCAAAGTATAGGCAGATGGGGTAACTTCTTCAACTCTGAGGCTTTCGGGGCGCCCACAAATCTTCCGTGGAAACTTTATATCCCGCCGGTGAACCGGCCTGCTGACTATATTAATTTCCCGTACTTTCATCCGACTTTCCTTTATGAAAGTATTCTTGATGTCGGAATTTTTCTGATCCTCCTTTGGATAATGAAAAAGTTTGCACGCAAGGCGCCGGGAGTAACTGTTTTTACTTATCTGATTCTTTATTCAGCGGTTAGAATAATTGTTGAAAGCCTAAGGCTGGACAGCGCGCTTAATATCAGCGGAATTCCTATTGCCCAGATTGTTTCCGTTATATTTATTTTCTCCGGAGTGCTGGGGCTTGCCATTATTATTAAGAAACATTTCAAAAAAAATAAAAATACGCTAAAAATTTGATTTTAATATTTTTCTGCTGTAAACTACTCTGTAATGATGTGGCCGGGTTGGAATTAAAAAACTTACCGGCTTGTACAAAATAAATTAAGGAGAAATTGGAAATGACACCAAGAAGATTTTTATTTACTTCGGAATCAGTAACCGAAGGTCACCCCGACAAAGTGTGCGATCAGATATCTGATGCTATTTTGGATGAATTTTTAACAAAATATCCGCAGTCAAGGGTTGCTGCAGAAACAACAGTAACAACAGGAATGGCGCTTGTATGCGGCGAAATCACATCTGATTGCTATGTGGATATCCCGTCAGTGGTTAGAAATACGATTAAAAATATCGGTTATACAGGTTCACGCGGCGGCGGTTTTGACGCTGATACCTGCGCTGTTCTTACAAGTATTGATGAACAGTCTTGTGATATTGCAGGCGGAGTTAATAAATCGCTTGAGGCACGTTCTGATAATGCAGATACTTCTGTTTCAGAAACTGAAAATATAGGTGCCGGCGATCAGGGCATTATGTTTGGATACGCTTGTAACGAAACTCCTGAACTTATGCCGCTGCCGATCAGTCTTGCTCATAAATTATCTTATAGACTTGCTCAGGTTAGAAAACAGGGTATTCTGTCTTACTTGAGACCTGACGGAAAATCACAGGTTACTGTGGAATATGTTGACGGTAAACCTGCTAAAATTAATACTGTCTTGATTTCAACCCAGCACGATCCTGAAATTAATGGGGTTTCTGATAATAAGAAAGTTCAGGAAATTATAAGAAATGACGTGAAAAAATATGTTATTGATTATGTGTTCCAAAACGAATCGCCTATTGCGCTTGACAGTAGTACAAAAATTCTTGTAAACCCGTCTGGAAGATTTGTAGTCGGCGGCCCTCAAGGTGATGCAGGCTTAACCGGCCGTAAAATTATTGTTGATACCTACGGCGGATATTCTCGTCACGGCGGCGGAGCTTTCTCAGGTAAAGATCCGACGAAAGTTGACCGTTCAGCTGCTTATGCTGCAAGATATGTTGCCAAAAATATTGTAGCAGCCGGGCTTGCAGATAAGTGCGAAATCGAACTTGCATACGCTATTGGCGTTGCGGAACCGGTGTCTATTATGGTTGACACTTTCGGTACCGGTAAAATTTCTGATGACGAAATTTCCGAACTCGTATCTAAAAACTTTGACCTGAGACCGGCTTCTATAATCAGCCAGTTTGATCTTAGAGGACTTCCGGCAAAAAATGGCGGAAAATTCTATCAGCTTCTTGCGGCTTATGGTCATATGGGAAGAACTGATATTTCTGTTCCTTGGGAACAAATTGATAAAGCTGAGTCTCTAAAATCTCAAGCTTGTTCTTTAAGCTGTTCATGCTAAGAACAAATTCTTTATAACTTGATATAACCGGAGTAGAATTTTTACTCCGGTTTTTTATTGGAAAATTACTCCCAAGCTTGTACAAGAGAAATTATTATAAAAAGATTAAGACAGTAAACTATTTATTTTTTTTAGGTTAAAATATAAAGTATGTAGTAGTAAGATAAGGAAAAAGATATGTGGGATTATTCCGAAAAGGTTATGGATCATTACAGAAACCCCAGAAATGTAGGTAAAATTGATGATGCAGATGCAGTCGGTTCTGCCGGTTCTCTTACCTGCGGCGACCAGCTGAAAATATATTTAAAGATAAAAGACGGAATTGTAACAGATGCCAAATTCCAAACATTTGGCTGCGGTTCTGCCGTTGCAAGTTCAAGTATTTTAACAGAAATGATTATCGGCAAGCCGGTAGACGAAGTTCGAAAAATTACTAATAAAGATATTGCAGATGAACTTGGCGGGCTTCCTCCCGAGAAAATGCATTGCTCGGTTATGGGGTATGAGGCTTTGGAAGATGCGCTCAAAGGCTATGTCGATAAAGACGATTTGAATGAAGCTCTTGATGAGATTCACGGAGCACAAAAATCCCATGCACAAGAAAAAATCGTCTGTACCTGCTTTGGTGTTACTGAAAACTTGATTTGGGACGCTATTAAGCAGAACGGATTGACTACTGTTGAGGAAATTACTAATTACACGAAAGCCGGCGGTGCATGCGGTAAATGTAAAAGTATTATTCAAGATATAATTGATACTTATTACCATAAAGAGAAAAAAGCAGAAGAGGCAAAATCAGTACTTTCTCCAGCTCAAAAAATTCTGAAGATTAACAGTATTATTGAAAACCAGATATCTCCCGAACTTCAAAAAGACGGAGGCGATATCACTTTAGTCGATATTGACGGGGATAAAGTTTATGTAAGACTTCGCGGGCGCTGCTCAGGATGTAAAAATTCAATGCTTACTCTTAAGTCTTTTGTTGAGACAAGTTTGAGGGAAGCTATTGATAAAAATATTGAAGTAGTTGAGGTAAATTAAGATGACTGATAAAGTAATATATTTAGACAATAACGCTACGACACGTGTTGATGATAAAGTTCTGGAAGCAATGCTGCCCTTTCTGAAAGATGAATATGCAAATCCGTCAAGTATGTATGAGTTTGCAAAACACGCTTCTAATGCAATTAAGGATGCAAGAGTTAAGGTTAAAGAATTTTTTAATGCCCAAAGTGAAAAGGAAATTCTTTTCACCTCCTGCGGTTCAGAAAGCGCCAATACAGCTATTCGCGGTGTTTTGAATATGAATAAAAACAAAAAACATATTATTACTTCAAAGGTGGAACACCCGTGCGTTTTAAACTTGTACCAGACCTTGGAAAAACAAGGTTATACGGTTGACTATATCGGTGTTAATTCTGTTGGAGAACTTGATTTGGAACAGCTTTCGGAGGCTGTTAATGATGATACGGCACTTGTTTCTATAATGTATGCAAATAATGAAACCGGCGTTATAAATCCTATACAAAAGATTTCAGAAATAATAAAAGAGAAAAATCCTCAAGCTAAATTTTTTGTAGATGCAGTTCAGGCAGCCGGGAAAGTACCTTTGGATGTTCAGGAACTAGGTGTTGATTTGATGGGGATTTCCGGCCATAAATTTCACGCGCCAAAGGGGGTTGGTGCACTTTATATTAATTCCAAAACCCTGATCACTCCTCTTATAATCGGCGGTCACCAGGAACGCGGAAAGCGTGCCGGAACTGAAAATGTTCCGTATATTGTAGGGCTTGGTGAAGCTTGCGATATTGCTGCTCATCATCTCAAGTATGAGGCAACGGAAGTTAAGCGTCTAAGAGATAAACTTGAAGCGGGCATTCTGAAAAATATTTATAACGCACGTTTGAATACCGGTATTGCAAACCGCGTTCCTAATACAACTAATATTGGCTTTGAATATGTTGAAGGCGAACTAATTCTTCTTCATTTAAGCGATATGGGAATTTGCGCAAGCTCAGGATCTGCCTGCACATCCGGATCTCTTGAACCAAGTCATGTCCTGAGAGCTATGAATGTTCCGTTCACGGCTATTCACGGAAGCATAAGATTCTCTTTGAGCAAGTATACTACCGAAAAGGAAATTGATTACGTTAATTCTGTTCTTCCGGGAATTATTGAAAAAATAAGAAATCTCTCCCCTTACCAGGATGAACTTGCTCAACTGAAAAAACAAAAATCTTTATAATTTTAAATGGGGTCTATGCCCCATATCCTCCATAATATTTTAAATCAGCGGAGTTTATCTCCGCTTTTTTCTAAAAATTTGTAAAAAAAATGTTACAAAGGTAGTATCATTTTTTTTACTGAACTATAATTTTTTTATGGAGATAATTTATGAGAATTAACAGCATAGCAAATATTAGTTTTGGGTATAATAAAGAATTAAATGAAAAAGTTAATAGCAAACTGAAAAATGCCAAAGGTAATAAAGAATTGGCAAAAACTCTTTTGGATCTGAATAATTTCTGCAACTCAACAGAAGAAAAACTCAGAGAGGCAGAAAAAAATAAAAATCATAATCTTGTTTCGATGTATTCATCAATCTTTATTCCGCTAAAACCTATTGTGGCTGACCAGCTGGAATATCGTTTCCCGCTGCTTAACTACAGAAAAACAGAGCTTGAAGATTATAAAAAGGAACTTGGCAGCCGAAAAATAAAAGATGAATATCATTGGCTGCAAGAGATTTCTGAAACATTAGAATTTGATCAACTTTTGTTTGGAGAAGAAGAAGTTGAAGTTGAAGCAGCACAGCAGCCATTACCGGCTAATAATAAAATTGTTTCTGATAAAACAACTTCTCTGACTAAAACATCCGCAAAAGATCCTGGGGCTAATTATGTTGAAAAATTTGTACCAAACGAATATTCCCCAAAAGGTTTTTCTAGTCTTGGCGGTATGGAGCAGGTTAAAGAAGTCCTGTACGATAAATTAATTTATCCGATTAAAAATCCGGAAATGGCTAAACTTGATGAAATTGAATACGGTAAAAAAGCCAGCCGAGGGGAAATGTTCTACGGCCCGCCGGGCTGCGGAAAAACTTCTGTTATGGAAGCGCTTGCAATGGAAGCAGATCTCCCTATGTATAAGCTGAAAATTTCTAAGGCTGGATCCGAGTACGTTAATAAAAGTTCCGTAAATGTTCAAAAGGCGTTTAATTATGTCGCAAGTATTGCTGCAGAAACCGGCAGACCCGTTCTTTTCGTAATTGATGAAATGGAATCTATGACAAGAAAACGCCGAGGTACTGAATCAGGCGGTGAAGATGATAAATTAGTAAGTACTCTTCTGCAAATTATTGAAGATGCCCGAGGAAAAAATGTTATTATCCTTGGCGCTACTAATTGCTATAATATTTTGGATGATGCGATAAAAAGCAGATTTGAAGATAAGATATATATAGGCTTACCTGATGAACATACACGCCGCGCTGTTCTTAAAATTCTTTTGAACAGAAGAACAAAAGGGCGGGCTCTTGCCGCAAATGATGATGAACTGACTAAAGTCGTTAGGCTTACTAATGGGTTCTCAAACAGAGATTTAACTATTTTAACAGATAAGGCTGCCCTTATTGCAAGAAATGACAATCGGCGCGATATTATCGCTGATGACTATATTCGCCCTGTTAAGGAAAATTTGAATATGAAAGTTAAAGAAGATTCTTACCGCGATAATCAAACCAGGCCGGCTATCGGTTTTAGCCGTAAGGCGTAATTATTATTGAAACTATAGCAAAAAAATTGATCTGACTTTTATCATTACAGAGAACTACGGCTTATTATAAGCGCAGCATCTCAAAATATTTAATTCCAATCTCTAACCACCGGAAATTAAATTCCGGGTGGCTAATTGTTTTATGTAAAAATATACATATATAGGAGGATGAATCTTAATAAAATTTAATATTTAATATAAATGTATATGACATATTTAATTTTTACATTAAGAAATAAAATGTAGTAAGTGAGGTTCTGTAATGGCGAATATCGTAAATTTGTTATCTCAGGTTTTGACACCTATGCAGGTTAAAACGGCAGCTCCGGTTGTGACAAAATCATCAAGCCCGTTTACGAACAATCCGTTTGTTAGTTATAACGGACATCGTTACGACAGTGAAACTTATGCTAAAAACAACCCCGTAAAAGGCGGATATTTTGCAGGCTACTACAACGGCAGACAAAATATTGTCGGCCGCAGATTATTCGTTGAAGTTTAGAGTTGTTTCATTTTTTGAAACAAAAAGGAGACACGCACAGTTCGGTAATTAGGGCTGTGCGTTTTGATTTTATTTTAAAATTTTGTTTATCCAAAACGGTGCTGTTTTTGTATTTATTGCGTGTTCAATGTTCCCGATTAATTCAGCGATTTCTTCCGAGCGGTTGATTTGCTGAGCCTGCTTTGCATAAGACAAGGCTGTTTCCGGATTGTTATTGTTAAGGTACATTGCCGCAAGATTATACAAAACAATGTATTTATCACTATTTGTTTTTGCAAGATTAAATGCTTTTTGGAATGCTTCCAGTGCTTTTTCAAATTGCCCGAGATCATCATAAGCTATTGCGAGATCTATATATCCGTTAGGTATATTGGGCGCCTGCTCAATGTAATTTTTTGCCTCTTTTAGCTTTTGCTTGCTGAGGTTTTTGGTGTTCCCGAATATTATCGGCGGATAGATTAAGTTCTGTGTATTGAACTCCGAAACCGGCGTATTGGAGATTGTCGGTACTATATTATAAAGAAGCCTTAATGTGCTTACATCTTTTATAGAAATATATTGAAAATCACTTCTATATCTGACAAATAGCGGATTTGCACTGTTCTCATTTGTCATATACATCAAATCATCTGTGCTGTAGCTGTGACCCATAATCCCTAATGCATGGCCTATTTCGTGCAATACCGTATTATAAAGTTCTTTATCCGAGAAAAAACTTCCGTTTGCATCGCGGTCATATACAGTTATTGTCATTTGTTTCAAAATATTTTTCTTTATCGTAGGAACAGTGTGTGCAATTATATATTTACATCCGTTTTCGCTGCAGTTGTCCTTAGGCAGTTCTTGAAAATTTACTACAATATCTGCAGCATTCGGGTTATCGATAAAATCAAATGCTATAAATCCCGATGAAGCAGCCCATTGCCCGAAGGCGCGCGTTACTTCCGTGTTGTAGTATTCCGGGTAGGACTTATCTATTGTTGAGGAGACGAAAACTTTAAGCGGAAATGTTTTCGGATTCCAGCGGATAATATCTTTCCCGACCGGGGCTTGTTCTATATAATTGCTCCCGTATTGCTGCATTATGTTGTTTTTCCATATATTGACCTGTATTTCTGCGAAAATTCTTGCGCTGTCCTCCTTGCTGCTTTCTGCAAATTCATACATCTCTTTTTGTATTTTTAATGTTGGTTTAAATTTTGCAAGTGTTTGCGCATAATAATATCTGTAATCAGAATTACTTTTATTCCAAAGCCGTGAGTAAAAAAGATTCTTATAAGCGTTTACATAATCTCCGCTTTTGTAATACCCTAATCCGACCTTAAAAAAATAATCAGGCAGCGCAATCCAGATAACCAATAATACAACCAGTACTATAGCCCAAAACACTAACCTTATTTTATCCATTATCACTTTGTTTTATTCCCTTATCAATTTCCAGAAGTTTTGCCAGAGATCGCGTATCACCTTTTAGTTTAAAATATTCTGCAAATTTAGGTGTCGTTTTCAAGTTGTAACTTCTGCCGTTTTTGTCTTTTGTCCTGCTAATCAAGCCTTTTTCAAGAAGTTCTTGTATGTGCTCGTAAGCGTTTGACCCTCTTAATTCCTTCAAATCCGTTTGTCTAATCGGTTCTTTCAGTGCTATCACAGAAAGTGTCCGTAATGTTGCCGGCTTAAGCTCCACCGGACATAATTTTTCAACTATATCCATGTGTTCTTCTTTTACCTGGAGTATGTAACCGTTTTCGTCATCGATTTCCAATGCTCCCGGTCTTGAAGAGTAGTCCATAATTAATTCTAACATGGCTTCTTCTGTTTTGTCTAAATCTTCTTCTTCTAAAATTTCTGCTATTTCTTTTATTGATAATGCTTGAGCTGTTGTAAATAAAACAGCTTCAATTCTCGCTTTCAACTGTTCCATTTTCGCCTTTCACAACATATAAATCCGAATAAAACTCTTTTTGTTCAAGTTCGTAATCTGTTTCTGCTGTTAAAAACAGCAATGCAATATACGCGCTTATTTTGTCCATACCAAGAAGAGTTAATTCATTTAGTTCTATTTTATCCTGTTTTTCAAAAATTTGTACCAAATTCTCTTTTAACCGTAAAACGCAATCTTCAATATATTCCTCGTGGGCAAGATTTATTATGTCATCCGGTGTAAATCTTGCATAAGACCGGACTCTTGCCCTTTCATGAGCCTGCTTTAATGATTGTTTTTGTTCTAATTTTTCATAAAACTGTAACTGTCTGATCAAATCGCGTAATGTAACCACACGATTTCTGTTAAGACGAACGCTCGTACGCCGTTGTAAAACATCATCAATTGTCTGGGCATTTGCTGTCGGAAAATCATCTTCCGGATATTCAACAATAAACCCGTCATCGTCATATTCAATATTGTCCTCAGGCGGATCCTGAAACTGTAAAACATCTACACCGTCTAAAATTTTAGACTTCATATTCAAAAGAACAGAGGCAAAAAGATAAGTTCTGCCGGTAATTCTGAGGTTTTGTGATTTCATTGAGCAAAAATGCGCAAGATATTTGTCGGTAATATCTATAATATCAATATTCCAAGGATCAATCTTACCTGCTTTTGCCATTGAAACAAGTATGCCGATCCCTTCATTTTCTTTTTCTATTTCAGGTAAATCTAAATTGTAGTTAACTACTGCTGTACTCATACTAGTCTCTTAATTTTACTCCGGTTACTCTTGTAATACCTTTTTCTTTTTGTGTTACACCAATTGTTCTATTAGCTGATTCTATCATAGGTTTTCTGTGACTAACTACTATAAATTGCGTATTTTTTGATTGATTTTGCACCATTTGGGCGATACGTTCAACGTTCATTGTGTCCAAACTTGCGTCAACTTCATCAAAAGCATAAAAAGGTGAAGGCATATATCGTTGGATTGCAAAGACAAAAGCCAGTGCGGTAAGAGATTTCTCGCCTCCTGACATACTCTCAAGCCTTTGCAGTTTTTTATCTCTTGGCTGGGCTTCTATTGTCATACCGCCATTGAGCGGATCTTCAGGGTTTTCAAGTTTTAATTCCCCCTCTCCTTCAGAAAGCTGGTGAAATACTTCTTTAAAGTTTTCGTTAATATTGTTGTAGGTTTTGATAAATGTTTCTTTCTTAAGTTGTTCATATCCGTTCATCCGTTCCAGGATTTCTTTTCTTTCTTTGGTTAGAACTTCTATTCGTTCTTTTAGTTCGGTTTGGCGGGCAAGTTTTTCGTCATAAGTTGTCAACGCTCTCATGTTTACATCGCCGAGTTCATTCATTTTTTTGTCCAGCCTTTGAATTTTAGAAGTTATTTCATCAACAGAAATTTCAACCGGTTCAAGTTTTGATATATCTGCTCCTGTATCTTCCAGTTCTTTTTTGGCTGTTTCAAGCTGAGGTTCAAGTTCTCTGCGGCGCGCCTTGAACGATTCTATTTGTTCTGAAATCCTTTCTATATCTGATGATTTTATATGACGTTCTTTTTCAAATTCATTAATACTGTTTGCGATATCATCACGCTGTTTTAAAAGTTCTCCAAGTTTATTTTGGATTTCTTCGATTTGTTCCTGAAGTTTTTCTACTTTTTCGTTAAGTTTTGTGATTTCATTTTTGAATTCGGCTTTATCTTCTTCAAGTTTT
>CALUYR010000043.1 GCA_944325045.1 Candidatus Gastranaerophilales bacterium | reverse complement strand
CACTAGGCTCACTTGTTGATATGAAAAATAAAATAAGCGATTATGAGGCCGAGCACGAAATTAACTTAAAAAGACCAATTGACTCCGCCAATATTCCGGTGCCGCTTCCAATGACATCCGATATGACAGGTCGAATTGACGAGATGATTGATGTTGCGGAAAAAGCCCTTTTGGCACTTGAAATTGCAGAATTTGCCGCATTAGAATCTCAAAGTGATGTGAAAGCTTATGCAATAGAAATTGCAGAGTGCTTCCAAAAATATCACAAAGAGATCGACGACATCATAAAAAAACACGCCAAAAACTGGAATATTGACAGGCTTGTAAAAATGGATCGTGATATATTACGAATTGCAATTATTGAGCTTTTGTACATAAAAGATGCGCCGATGAAGGTTATTGTTGACGAGGCACTGGAACTTGCAAAAAAATATTCAACAGATGACAGTTATTCCTTCATTAACGGAATTCTTGCAAAAGTTATTCTTGAAAACGGACTGGGCTAATGTTTAAATTTTTCTCGGAAAACTTTAATAATCTGAAAAAGGCTGTATCAAATACTGCCCGTTCGCTTGTCGGCAATGTTGCAGATGCAGTGGAAAACGAAGAAACTTTTTCGGATTTTGTTCTTGATGATATGGAAGATATGTTGATTAGCGCGGATCTTGGCGTAAATTATGCTTCTGCATTAGTCGATAAACTTCGTAATCAAGCAAAGATCAAGCCCTCTGAAATTCGTTCTTATTTGAAGTCGGAATTTAAAAAAACACTTGAAGAAGCCGGTTCAAATGAGCTGAATTTTAAAGAAAATTCTCTGAACATTTACTTTATAACCGGAGTTAACGGTTCAGGGAAAACCACACTTATTGCAAAACTCGCATATAAGTTTAAGCAGGAAGGCAAGCGTGTTCTTATTGCGGCAGGTGATACTTTCCGTGCAGCGGCTGAAGAACAGCTTAATATATGGTCGCAGCGTGCTGGCGCTGATATTGTAAGGCGAGACAAGGCAGATCCGGCTTCAGTTGTTTATGAAACGGTACAAAAAGCTAAGAATGAAAATTACGATGTTGTTTTAGTCGATACAGCAGGCAGATTGCAAAATAAATTTAACCTTATGGAAGAACTTTCCAAAATAAAATCGGTGATAGATAAAAATGCCCCGGAAAGCTTGCGCGAAAGTATTCTTGTTCTTGATGCCAATACCGGCCAAAACGGTTTGCAGCAGGCAAAAGTCTTTTTAGACTGCGTTAATTTGACTTGCGTTGCGCTTACAAAGCTGGATGGGTCTGCTAAAGGAGCGGTTGTCCTTTCTGTTGCGAAGGATATGAAACTTCCGGTAAAGCTTATCGGCGTTGGTGAGAAAATGGAAGATTTAAAGGCATTTAATGCTGATGATTTTATAAATGCGTTGTTCGAGGCATAGATGGCTGTAAAAGTTTTGAAATCTGTAAAAACGATTTGGGGTTCCGCTATTGAACTGGTATCCCCGAATTATTCACTCCAAAATCGAAAAGTTCTTGTGATTGGTGTTTTTCACGGGGATGAGCCGCAGGGCAGATATTTAATTGAGAGATATTTAGAAGAGTTTAATAATTCCGAAGCATCTTCCGATATCCAAAGGAATTCACTTTTGTTTATACCTTGTCTTAATCCTGACGGAATGCGCGCAGGCATTCGAACAAATTCAAACGGTGTTGACCTTAACCGGAATTTCCCGACTTTAAACTGGGGGAAAAACGAAGGAGAAAATGCGGATTGTGATGTGGAAACATCGGATTATTTCGGCGGGAAGTCTCCTGCAAGCGAAATTGAGACTAAATTTGTCATTGAAGTTATTGAAGAATATAAGCCTGATATAGTCCTGACACTTCACGCACCTTATAAGGTTGTAAATTATGACGGCCCGGCCGCTGAAATTGCCGCAGAAATATCTGCAATAACTGGTTATCCGGCCGAGGCAAGTATAGGGTATCCGACGCCCGGAAGTTTCGGGAATTACTGCGGAGTTGAGAGGAATATTCCGGTTATAACACTTGAACTGGATGAAAAAATACCGGAAGAACAATTATTCCTTCCGGTATCCGCTGTTTTTGATTATATTTCAGCTGTGTAATTAATTATCAAATTCGCCGGTGCCAAGTGTTTTGGCAATAGATGTCCAGAGTTCGCTGAAAAATCCCTGATTTGCATATTCCTGGGTTTTCAATGTAAATTCTGATCCTTCATACAAGGTGATTTCTTCCGGATCACGTATAAATCCTTTGCCGTTTTCATAGCGTGTTTGTTTAGTGTCGTCAGCGTAGTCTGTGAAGTTTTTTGCTACTTCAGGAAATAATTCTCTAAAATTAGCAATTGTAATATCTTTTTTCAGTTTAAGATCAAAGTGCATTCCGTCTTTTGATAGTGCAATTTCGGCAGTTTGCTCACGTTCTTTTTTGAGGTTTACAAGATTAATATATTCCTGCTCGTATTTTTCTCTTTCGGCACTTGAAAGTTTAGGATCAAAAACTTTTAATTTTGCTTCTTCAATCTTATCGTTAAAGTAATTAAGCTTTTCTTCCATTGTAGTGCGGTCTTTTTTTTCGGTTTTTTCCGGAGGTTTGCCAATTGGGATGATTAATACTTCACCTTGTTTGATTTTACCGTTTTTACCAATTTTTCCCGGATTGAGTTTTGATATCTCCTCTGCTGTGCAGCCGTACATTCTTGCGTATAAGCCCAAAGTCTCGCCGCTTTGTACAATAGTTGTTACATTCTCACTCATTTGCATCTCCTTTGCTCATCCTCGATGTTGTTATTTATATAAAGTATATATTTTTTTTATAATTGCTTTTTTCGTAATTTTTACTTAACAAAACTTTATTTCAAAATTTTTTATGCTAAAATTGTGTATGAGAGGGATATTATTTATGAAATTACACAACTCATATACAAACAGTATAGAAGAATTTAAACCTATAGAGGGTAATAAAGTAAAAATGTATGTATGCGGTCCGACTGTGTACGATTACGCCCATTTGGGACATGCAAGATGTTATATAACATGGGATGTGTTATACAGGTATTTGAAGTTCCGCGGGTACGATGTCACGTATTGCAGAAACGTAACTGATGTTGACGACAAAATTCTGAAAAAAGCCGAGGCTGAAGCTAAGACTCCTCAAGAAGTTTCACAGTACTGGTATAAACAGTTCGACAAGTCAATGAAGGCGCTCAATGTTTTGAAACCGGATATTGAACCGTTTGCTACCAAAACTCTTGGTGAGATGATCGCTATTATTAAAGATCTTATAAATAAAGGTTACGCGTATGAAGCTGACGGAGATGTGTATTTCCGGGTTAAAAAATTTACAAAATACGGTTACTTATCAAAGCAGCCTATAGATAAACTCGAAAGCGGAGCAAGGATTGAAATAGGCGAACATAAAGAAGATCCTTTGGATTTTGCATTGTGGAAAAAAGATGAAAAGTTTGGTTATAATTCTCCGTGGGGCGTAGGCCGGCCGGGGTGGCATATAGAATGTTCCGCTATGAGCAGAAAATACCTTGGTAAGACAATTGATATTCACGCGGGCGGGGCAGACTTGATTTTCCCGCACCATGAAAACGAAATAGCTCAATCTGAATGTGCAAATGGCTGCAAGTTCGTAAATTACTGGCTTCATAACGGTTTTGTGACGATTAATAAGGAAAAAATGTCTAAATCTCTCGGAAATTTCCTTACAATTGATGACCTTCTTCAAAAATTTGATGCAAATACTATAAGGTTTTTTATACTCACAAATCATTACAGAATGCCGGTTGAGTTTTCTGATGAAGCATTGGAATCCGCTCAAGCCGGTGTTAAGAGACTTTTAAATGCGAAACGAACTCAGATTGATGAAAGTTTTGATATTAAAACATCTCAGGCTTATAAAGATTTTGTGGGAGCTATGGATGAAGATTTGAATACATCAAAAGCACTTGCTGTATTGTTTGATCTTGCTAACCGCGCAAATAAAGATGAAAAAGGCGCGTTTACGGTATTGTATAAACTTTCGGCTGTTCTTGGGTTCAGCTTTGATAAACCGGAGTTGACGCAGGAGGTAATCAGCCTTGCATTATCAAATGTTTCAGAAAATCTTAATGAAAAGTTCGAAACAATGGAAGAGTTGATCGCATATCGTAAAAAAGCAAGAGATGAGAAAAATTGGGCTGTTGCCGATACTATAAGGCTTACTCTTGACGAGTGCGGAATAGTGTTGAAAGATTCAAAGGAAGGCACGTTGTGGGAAAGCAAATAGGTTTAATTTTTACACTGCTTTTGTTTTTACTGTCACAAACCGGCAATACAATGGCTTTTCCGTCGATTCCTGCAGCGACAGCAAATATTGCCCGCCAGGCGGAGATTTCAGATGCTGCAAATCTCACGGCGGCCGAGAGCGTACGAGTTGCTATCGGGGATAAATCTTTTGCATCTTACGTATATAAAACAATAGGTGTTTACGGTACTGATTATCTCGATATATATAACGACGGAAGTCTTGTTGAAAAATTACCTCCGAACCAAAATGTGAATATTACGATGCAGCCGGACGGAACATATAAGCTGACGGAAGATGACGGAACAGAAATAGCAAATGTTTCAGGCCCGTTAAGATTTACGAGTTTCGGCGGATGTTTGGGGGTAAAAGGTTTAACGCGTGCAGGAAAGCCTGCTTTGTATCACGGAAGTTTTGAAATTGCAAAAACTCCTGACGGAAAACTGTTTAATCTTATAAACAGACTTGGTGTAGAAGAATACCTGAGAGGAGTTGTTCCGAATGAAATGCCGGTTAATTTCGGACTCGAAGCTTTGAAAGCCCAGAGTGTCGCTGCAAGAAATTATGTACTTTCCCCTCGTTCAAAATCTTCTGCTAATTATGATGTTGTTGATTCTGTTGCAAGCCAGGTGTATTTTGGCGCAAATACGGAAAAAGATTTGTCTAACCGTGCGGTTCAGGAAACAGAAGGCCTTGTTGCGCTTTATGATTGGGATTTAATTCTTGCCCAGTATTCTTCAACTGCCGGCGGTTATACTGAAAGCTATTCTTTCGCTTTTTCAGATCCTCTTACAAGATCGTTTCCGTCAACGGAAAAGCCTTATCTTAAAGCAAAACCGGATATATTGAGCCAAAAACCTCTTAATAACAACGAAGATGCGTTAGAATTTTATAAATCTCATCCGGATGCTTATGATATACGATCTCCGTATTACAGATGGACAAGAGAATGGAGTGCGGATGAGTTAAAGAAAGTTTTGGAAACTAATCTGGTTACACAATCCCAAACCGGTTTTGTATCACCGCTTTTCAAGAAGGGGGACAGCCTTGATGATCTGGTTGAGTTAAAAGTAAAACGCAGAGGGGATTCCGGTAAAATTGTAGAGCTTGAAATAGTAACTAAAAATCATACGTATAAAGTTTATAAGGAACTTGTTGTAAGAAGATTGTTAACAAAAGACGGGAAGGCGCTGCCAAGTGCAAATGTTGCATTTGAAAACGCTCAGGATAATGAGGGAAATCTTGTTTCTGTAACGGCTTATGGCGGAGGTTTTGGCCACGGGGTCGGTATGAGCCAGTATGGTGCAGGCTTTATGGGGGCAGAACTTAATCTTCCTTTTGATAAAATTTTGCAGCATTATTACACCGGTATTGTTATTGGTACAAAGCCGGTGATAATTTCTGCTGATCCTTCGCAGAATGTAGTTGCTCAGACCTTTTACGCTAATAAGAAAAAAGCAAGTCTGGTAGTGGACAATAAGTTTCAGGCCGGGAAGCTCAATGTTAATATTAACGGTAAAGATTATGTTTTTGAACTTCCGCAGAGCTTTTTTGGCGGTAACCGCTGCGTGAGAATTGATATTTCGGATTATATAAAATCAGGCCGTAATAAAATAACATTTTCTTATCCAAAGGATGAGGGCAGCAAAAAGGCTTTAAGATTATTTGTGGAATTGGTGGAAAAAGATGTCGGTATCTGGTGAGGGGCAGACAACAAGCGTATTAAAAGCAGCATGGCTTATCGCTGTTGTTACAATTGTAAGTAAACTGATCGGGTTTATAAGAGATATAGTTATTGCAAACTATTACGGAGCTTCGCTTGTGTCCGACGCATACTATTATGCTTATCAAATCCCTTCGCTTTCGCTGATATTGCTCGGGGGAGTTGGCGGCCCGTTTCACAGTGCAACTGTTGCTGTGTTTTCAAAACTAATTCCGTCTTTAAAAGATAAGCCGTCTGGGCAGGTTAATAAACTTTATTCAACGTTTATGACTGCGACAATTGTATTTTTTCTTTTATTGTCAGCTGTAATGTATATTTTCCCGCGACAGATAATGGGGTTGATTATATCCGGCGGATCTCCGGAAATGGTCGGGCTTGCGGCAATGCATTTGAAAATTATGACCCCTTTGCTTGTTATTGGAGGTATAGTCGGAATTTATTACGGACTACTTATCATTTATAAGCAGTTTATGCTGCCAAACCTTTCTCCGATTATAATGAGTGTGTCAATTATTGGCGTGTGCGTCTTTTTGGCGCATGATGACAGCAAGGGGTATGCGCTTGCCTGGGCTACAACCATAGGGGCTGTTTTACAGCTGGTTATTCAGTATCCTAATGTTAGAAAACTCGGCTTCAGATTTTTCCCGAATTTTGATTTTGCCAATAATCCTAATTTTAAAGAAATATGGGAGCTGCTTTTCCCGGCGGTATTAAGCTCAACTGTTGGTCAAATCCATATTTATGTTGATATGTTTTTTACATCATCAATCTCAGAAGGCGCTTGGACTGCAATAGGTTATGCAAACCGGGTATTTCAGTTCCCGGTCGGAATACTTGTGACTGCTTTTCTTGTTCCTTTGTTTCCTATTTTTGCAAGACTTGTTGCAGATAAAGACTATGACGGAATTCGAACCTATTTTAATAAAGGCGTCGGTGTATTGTTTTTTGCCGCAATCCCCATTATAATTGCAATCCTTGTGGTGGGGCTTGACAGTGTAAGGCTCGTTTTTGAACGCGGCGCTTTTGATGCGCAGGCAACATTTATGGTCGCAGAAGCTTTGTGGTTCTTGTCTGTATCAATTTTGCCTTATGTGTTCAGAGATTCAATTACAAGAGTTTATTATTCGTTTAACGATAGCGCAACTCCTTTTGTTGTTGCATTTTCTTCAATTGTTTTGAAATTTTTGCTGAATATAATTTTTATTTCAAAACTTCATTTGGGAATTGGCGGAATTACGCTTTCAACTTCTTTGGTTACACTTTTCAATGCTTGCGTTTTAGGAATTTTAATAAAGCGTAAGATCCGTATGGATTACAGATCGCTGTTTGTAAATTTGTCCAAGATGGTTGCGGCCGGTATAGTAACTTTTGTTATTTGCATTGCTGCAGCGTTTGTATATGATAAGTATATAATGCTGCCGCGTATGTTTTTTGAAATTGTGAAAATTCTAATAATTTGCGTTGTATGTGCAGGGGTTTATACTCCTCTCAATCTGATAATGAAAATGGATTATGCTAACGAGTTGGCCGCAAGATTAAGGGCTAAATTTAACAAATAGTTTATGCTTGTTAGAATAATACTGCAAGTGTTTGCTAAGACAAGGAGATTTTAAGATATGCTGGAAAATAAAGAGAAAATTAAAAATATTCTGAAAAATGACGGAGTTATAGCCTACGTAACTGATACTGTATGGGGGCTTGGCTGCCTGCCTTCATCTGAAAAGGCTGTTAGAAAGATTTATGAAATAAAGCACCGTGAAGCGCAAAAACCATTAATCCTTATGTCATCAGAGCCTTATCATCTTTTGGAGTATGTAAAACAGACTCTGTCAAAGACTGCCGCTAAATTAATAAAAAAATATTTTCCCGGCGCCTTAACTCTTGTTCTTGAAAAATCAGAAAAAACTCCTGATTACGTGACCTCTTATAAAAGTACTGTAGGAATCCGGGTTCCTGATAATGCTGTGTTTCAGGAAATTTGTAATATTATTCCTGAGCATGTTTTGGCAACAACCAGTGCAAATCTTTCCCACCAGCCTTCTGCAAAAACTTATGAACAGGCATTTGAGAATATGAATGAATACGTTGACATGGTAGTTCCTGATTACGGTTATTTTGCCAAAGGCCTGGAATCAACTGTTGCAGGGATATTTGATGATGAGGTGAATATTTTCCGGCAAGGTGCCATAATGTTGGATATTTGATTTTATTTTTGCAATATAAAAAATATAAGGCAAAAATTTAAATTTACGGATTTTAGTTTTTTTACTGATATGTTGAAGGTTAATGATTATAATACAAATAAATATAATTCACCAAGTTTTACAGCCAGGAAGGTAGCTGTTGTTAAATCTATCTTCCCTCCTGAGTGTTCAAAGGCTCCTATTGAGATTTACAGCATAGGGAAAAAGGATAAACCATTTCTGGACAAACTTGTTAAAAGTATTGATATGAGAAAACTTATGCCATCAAAATTAAATGAACCTAATTTTTCGATCTGGCAGGAACTTATAGAATTTATCTCTGGTTTTATAGGAACGACCTCGCATCAAAGAGCGTTTCTGGCACTGCATAACAAGAAGCCTTGCGGCCTGCTTGTTTCTGTTTGTAACCGGACAAGCAGTGAAATTATTGGGCTTGCTACCTGGCCTACGGCTGTTGAAAATAAAATTCGGAATGCAGGAAGATCTTTGGTTACGGCGCTTTTGGATGTTGCAAGCTCAAAAAATCATAAAAAACTAAAGCTGGAACCAATTTTGCAAGGCCCGACCGATGCGGTTGGTTTCTACAAAAAAATGGGGCTGACTTTCCCGGATCCGAATGCTTCTGTTATGACTGTAAGCGGATCCGGTATTGTAAAAAATTTTAATAAGCAGGCTCAAGAATTAAATTATCAAAAAATTAAGAATTCTCCGGAAATCAATTTGGATATTGTTACGACCTAGATCCATTTTGTTCGTTATTCCGCTGTATTAATCAAAATATTTTCAGGGTTAAGCGCTTGATCCGAAGTTATCGGGTATGTTCTATTTTCTTTCCGGCTGTAGTACATCAGGTTAATGGATTGTGTTCTTTTTAAATTCTCTTTGATTTTTTTGCGGTTCTCAAACTTTTTTAGCTTTTTAGCCCTGGAAGAATTTCTGAATACAACTGCAAGACCGGATTTTAATATCTCTTCTTCAAAATCTTTTCCGTTGTCATAAGTAATAGACATAAGCGGCCGGTTATATTTATCAAAGGCATTTTGTTCAGTAAAATCAGCGTTAACAGTTTTCCATAAAAGTTCCTTTGCAGCAAATTCTTTCCCGAGGTATCCGAGTGTTAACACCTCGCGGGCGCTGATATTCAGATCTTTCATTTGCATGTTCATATTTTCGGAAGGCCTTACTTCAAAAGCATCAATACCGCTTAATCTTACACGTTCTCGTTTTTCGGCGATTCCGTTGTTATTAAAGTCCAAATACACCGTATCTCCGTCTACTACTCGGATAACCCTGTATTCTGATCCCAATGCAGGTGTGAGACAACATAACACCGCTATTATTAATAATAATTGCTTAACCACAGTTAATCTTTCTTGTCAAAAATTATTGTTTTTAATTTTTTCTGTAGAACTCCGATATACGTAGTTATAACCATTGTAAGAACAAAATAAAGATAAGTTGTCTGAACCGGATTATATATCCAGTAGATGTCGTGGTTTGCCCGTTCAGATATCGGAATTCCGTTCAGATACAAAA
The DNA here is from genome assembly GCA_944325045.1 of Candidatus Gastranaerophilales bacterium. Taxonomy (GTDB): domain Bacteria; phylum Cyanobacteriota; class Vampirovibrionia; order Gastranaerophilales; family Gastranaerophilaceae; genus UBA1221. The sequence goes on along the minus strand of CALUYR010000043.1, from coordinate 1,312 downwards.
ATATTGCAGTAATAATATACATTACAAGAAGGTGGTTTGCCATAATGTGATACGTTACATTCCCCATATCCTGCAAAAATTTAACATCTTTTAAATACGGGTACATAATTTTTACAACAAACAGCGACGCCCAAATTCCTGTAATACTTGTAATAACCGGAACAATCATCTGTTCATCAAATCTTGCCCATACGAGTACATAACTTAATCCAATACCGTGTTCAGGATCATAATCTCTGTTAAACATCCAAAGTATTGACTGTAAAACGATTACTGCTCCGAACCACTTTGGAGTAAATATGTCAATTTTGTCTTTTATAAAGTGATAATAAAAGTATCCTAAATAAACAAAAAACAATGACATCATCGTTCTGATAACAATTAATGCGGCAGGTGTAACCGAAATTACTTTTGAAAGAGGAATTGCACCGAACCCCAGTAATGTGAAAAATACCAGATGAAAATATTTATTATCCTTTAATGATTTAAGGCTTCTCATTAAAAACAGAAAAACAATCATAGTCATGAACAGCTGAGTAACAAACCATAAAGGGCAGGCTAAATCAAACTGGTGACCGTTTAAAAAAGGTGTTATAAAAAAGTTTTTTAAAGAAATCGGCATTCCCCAGAATTTACCGATTAACTTTACAATAAGAATTATGACAAACATATAAAAAAGATTATACCAAAAATACGGAACCAAAAGACTTTTTATCCGACGCTCAACAAAAAGCGGAACTTCGTTAAGATACTTATCCTTGAACAGACAGCCTGAAATAAAGAAAAACAGAGCAAGCTGAAACGAATAAGGCGGGAAAATCCCCAAAAGCGAAAATTCCAAATGGCCTGAAACAACAAGCAGTATTGCCAAGGCTTTAAGCATATTCATTTCATTATTAAATATATTCCCCATAAGATAATTATACCAAAAAAAATTTTTTTTTATAAAAAATGCTTGAAAATAAAAAATTTTCCTGATAATATAAAACTTGTGAGAAATTACGGCTCAGTAGAATGTAATAGTCAAGTAATTTCTTTCAAATAATGTAAGCGCCCGTAGCTCAGTTGGATAGAGCGTTTGGCTACGAACCAAAAGGTCGGGGGTTCGAATCCCTCCGGGCGTATTTGTAAAAAATGATTCTTTGTTGGCTGTGTTTTAATCTTTATAGTTTAATGTGTGTATTAAACCAGACATTTCAATCCTGTACGGTTAAAATGATTTTACCCCTTAAAGTGGCTTTGTGTTTAGGTTTCAACCTGCCGGAAGTGTCCGAAAATAATCAAACCAAATTACTTGAAAAGTCCACGAAGT
>CALUYR010000042.1 GCA_944325045.1 Candidatus Gastranaerophilales bacterium | reverse complement strand
CCCTGTGCAATATCAAGACCGGCATTTCTTGCACCGCCTAAACCCCGGTTGCGATCATTATTAACTATTTTTATACGACTATCACGTTCTGCATAAGTTTTTACAATGGTCATTGAATTGTCCATAGAAAAATCATTTACGCATATAATTTCTATATCTTTATAAGTTTGATTAATAACGCTTTCCAAACATTCTGCAACGTAATCCTGCATATTATATATCGGTAAAATTATTGAAATCATTTTTCATCCTTTTTTGATTAAACTTATAGTTATACACTATGTACTCATCTCTATTCCAAGAGATGTTACCCCTCCCCCTCCCCGAGATGCCCGTTATTATTGAGCTTGAGACATTTAACTCTTTATTTATTATGGCATAAGCGGCAATTACACAGTCATTCAGAACTTTGGCTCCTTTTAAAAAAGTCGCAGAATAACAAGCCCATACATGATTTCCAATATTTATATCTTTGGGTTCATTTAAAGGCTCTCCTGTTTCGCAATCGACAATTGTATGCCCGTCATCTGTCCTTAAATAAATATGATCAGAAAACATACAATCATTCCCTATTACAATATTTCTTCCGGAAGAACATTCAAACAACGCACCGGCACAACTAAAATCTTTGCCGATTTTTATTGTACTATTTGTATAAAGTTTAAAACATGTATTCCAAAGTCCATAATTACTTTTCTTTATAATAAAATTTGAGTTGTCACCATTAATAATAACTTTACAATTAGTAAATTCTGGAACTGGCTCTTCAAATTCCACGGTATTATTTTTTCCATTAATTATAAATTCTACCCCGGAAATTTTTGGAAATAAACGCAATGAACCATCTTTTCTAACCAAAACAATTTTATTATTGTATTTCTTTTTTGTCTTAAAAGTTAAGATATCTTTTATAAAACTCACTATACTACTCCATAGTCTTTATATATTTTCTGAATCAAATCAACATACCTTTGAGCAAAATGTTCAGGGGTATAGTTATCTTCATATGCCTTCAATATTTTATTAGATAATGCTAATTTTTCAGTTTTTGATTTGTCCAAAAATTCCAATAATTTTTTATCTAAATCATCCACGCTGCCGTCAAACATTATTAACGAACCGGTAACCTGCTGAACTGATTTATTACCTCCGGTATTAGATGCTATGACTGGAGTTCCTGTTGACATAACCTCCAGCAGAATTAAGTCAAAATATGTTCTTTTATTTGGTAAAACAAATACGTCTGCAATTTTGAGTAATTCTGCTGGATTTACCCAGCCTAATTCCCGCCAGTTTTTGTTTTTAGGCGGTTCTATTAAATTATTTGCTTTACCGCCGATCAAAAATAGAGAATCATCACGGTCTTTCAATATTTTTTTACCGGCTTCTACTAAAACATCATAACCTTTAACTTCATTGTGACGGCCAATGTAGACAACAATATTTTTACCATCCGGAACTCCGAACTGTTTTTTCAATTCTTCTTTAGTTTTTGAAGTTTCTAGCGCCTTTGCGCCGGTTTGAAAAAATCTTACATCTTTATCTTTTGTCCATTCGTAAAACTCCGGTATAGTTTCATAATAAGGATCCATTGCTTCTTTTGAAGGGAATATTAAAATATCAGATTCTCTAAAAGCCCTCTCTTCAATATGTTGCCAGAGCTTTTGAAATCTTTCAGCCTTCTTCCATGAATATCCCATTTCAAGTATAAGGTTAAAATTTTCTGAAGATGGAGCTTCCGGCATATGTGATGTCAAAAGAACTTTTACATCCTTAATATTATCTCTTTTAATAGTATTTATAACCTTTATGGCATCAATTACATAATTGCAATGAACCATTCTAATATTTTCATCTTTTATTTTTTTGATAACCTCATCCTCAATGAATTGGTTATCTATATCATTTAAAAAACGAACATAATTTTTATACCAACACCTTTCGGATTTAGAAAAATAATTTACACTTAAATATCTCAGAAACTTATGATTATTTACAAAATTTTTCCAATTTGATTTCTTTTTATTTTCTGCCGGCTTCTTTGATGTCCATAATTCAATTTCAAAATCTTTCGGATTTGGAATTCTATCAAGTCCGTATCTCAAATTTGCTAAATACCCCGGAGGTCCTCCTGCTCGAATATCCAAATGCCAATCATAATATAACAGATGTTTTAGCATATTTCCCTCCATATATCTTAAGCAAATTCTTTACATGTTTTTCCATAGTTGTAAGCGGGCTATGGTTCAGCCAGTAATCATTTAACAGCACAGGATTATTTATTATTGCTGCTAATTTTTCTACAAAATTATTTTCGTTTCCACCCTTAAATTTGAAATATTCACTTGACGAAAGTTCACTTGCTCCGCCAAAGTCACTGCATAAAATCGGGACTCCGCAAGCAACCATTTCGATTGCTACTTGCGGCAAATTGTCTTCCCATAAAACTGGAACAATTCCCAAATTTACATCTTTTAAAATTTGTGGAAGTTCTTTATGAGTATAGCCGTTATGAACAATTATCTTATTGAAATTTTTTAGTTTGTTTTCATAATTTTCCTTATGAATTTTGGCAACAGCTAAAACAACATTAATATTTTTTGCAATTTCTTTATCTAATTTTGATAATGCGTCAATTAAAAAGAAAAAACCTTTATCAATTCTTTCATAGCCCATATATGCAATTGTAAAAGGAGATGTTGTTTGAGCTGTTGAATGTCCAAGCTCACTTTCTGCAAATTTTGTTCCTATATAAGATGTTATAACTTTATCCGATTCTATTCCATGGGATATCATTATTTGCCGGACCCTTTCAGAAACAGCAAGAATTACATCCGCATATCTATTCAGCATTTCTATATTATGTTTTCTATACAATGCATAATATTTTGGCTCCATTGTTTTCTCAGATCCGATAAACTTTTCATTTCGAAATTTAAAAAATCTGGTGAAAATTTTTACAGGAAATCTCAGAATTTTTTTATTTCCTTTTAATCTGTTATAGTAAAAATTTTTACAACGGTTTGAGTATTCTTTTTTACCCGGTTTCTCTACTGAACATTTCAAGCACTCCTCACCGTTTTTAAAATCACTACAAATTTTATTATTATGATTTTGGAAATATTGGTTTAATGGGCATATAGGCTGATAATTATGTATTGATACCACAAATTTTATATCAGGGTATTTTTCTTTAAGCTTCAGCACATTTACTGATATACCTTCTATATTGTTAAAATGAATTACATCAAAGGGCCCATGATCTTTGATAAATTTATCAAAAATTTCATAACAATCAGTATCAGTAATAAATTTTTCCGGGTTCATATAAATCGTAAAGGCTGGAGCCATAATTGACGAGTTCACTATTACAAATGATTTACATTTGCTTCCGTAAATATTATCAGTTTTTTGGAAGTAAGGAGTTATTTTAAGCGGATTGTATTCCCAGCCTGAACTTAAAAAATAAATTTCATTGCCAGTATTTTTCACAAGATAATCTATCAAATTCTTTTGATAGACATTTACTCCGCCGCCTTGCTTCCTCTCATTATCAAATTGGATCCAATTGTAATACAAAATTTTCATAAACTCTTCTTTCTAAATTTGCTTGCCAAAATACAATCCTTTAAATAGTTTCGGCCAATAATCACAGATCACTTTTTATCCATAATGTGAACATGACGAAAATTGCAATTACAAGAACCCTTTAGTAACAAATAACATCACATAATATCCATAATGTGATAGTTATTTATATTGCCATTAAAAGAACCCTTTAGTAAGCAAAAAAAAAATATAGTAAATAAACATTACATATTATTTACAAAGATATTCCTTAAAATTTGTTTATGCTAATATAAATTAGAGCTGATATAAATAACTATCACATTATGGATATTATGTGATGTTATTTGTTATTATAAAATAAAATTTGAGTAACTTTCATCAATTTGGTCTTGTTCAATTCCAATATATCTCAAAGTAATTGCCGGATTGGAATGATTAAAAATTTTTTGCAGCATTACAACGTCTTTATATTTTTTGTAATAGTGGTAACCAAAAGTTTTTCTCATTGTATGAGTTCCGACTTTTTCGTGAAGTCCGGCGGCTTTGCAGGCATTTTTTATAATATGGTACGCTGAGAATCTGTCTATCCTATTATTAAAAACAGTGATAAACAAAGCTTCATCTGAACTTTTGCCTCTGGTATATTCCTCAAACATAGATTTGAGCTTTGAGTTCACGGGAATCTTTTTAAATTTTCCGGTTTTTTTTTCTATTATTTGAATATGCGTTTTCCCCTTAACATCTCCGACGTTGAGGGCGATAATGTCTGAAATCCGCAAGCCGCAATTAGTTCCTATAGTAAACATCAACAAATCTCTTGGATTTTTTTTTGCTAAAACATTTTCTACTTTTTTTATATCTGATTTAAGCCTTATTGGTTCTACAGTTGTCATTTTAGAGTCCTTTCTGATTATTTTGTTACACCCCCGCAGGGAATAAAATTAAAAAATATAATAAATTCTTAAAATTGCCTAAATATTTCAGAAACAAAGTTAAAAATTTTAATTGAAGCGCACATTTTTGGGCAAAGAACATAAGACAAATTTACGTGTTATAATTTATCTGTCTTAAAGTAGTAAAAAAATCAGGAACAATAAACAGATGCAAAACGAGGGGTTACTAAAGCCTGACAAAATAATAGTCAGAGGAGCAAGAGTACATAATCTGAAAAACATTAATGTGGAAATACCACTTAATAAAATAGTGGGTATAGCAGGAGTTTCAGGTTCCGGGAAATCATCACTTGCGCTTGGGGTATTGTATGCCGAGGGATCAAGAAGATATCTTGAAGCATTATCGACATATACAAGACGGCGAATGACACAGGCTGCAAAGGCACAGGTAGATGAAATTTTATACGTACCGGCCTCACTGGCACTTCATCAGCGGCCGGCAGTTCCGGGTATACGCAGTACTTTCGGAACAGGCACAGAATTATTAAATAGTTTAAGACTTATGTATTCTCGTCTTGCAAATCACAGGTGTCCGAACGGACATTATCTTGAGCCGACACTTTTGGTTGCAGCCGGCAAAGAACTTATATGTCCTGAATGCGGAGTACATTTTTACGCTCCCGGAGCAGAAGAACTTGCTTTTAACAGTCAGGGGGCTTGCGAAAAATGCGGCGGTGTCGGAACAATAAGAACAGTCGATGAATCCACACTTGTTCCTGATGAATCGCTTTCAATTGATGAAGGAGCCGTACTTCCGTGGAATTCTCTTATGTGGTCGCTTATGACTGATGTTTGCCGGGCAATGGGCGTTAGAACAGATATTCCGTTCAGGGAATTAACAGCAGAAGAAAAAGATATTGTTTTTCATGGCCCGGCTGTAAAAAAACATATTTTTTATAAAGCAAAAAATTCTAACCAGGCAGGAGAAATTGACTTCACTTATTTTAATGCAGTATACACAGTAGAAAATGCGCTCAAAAAAGTAAAAGACGAAAAGGGCATGAAACGTGTTGAGAAATTTTTAAAGGAAGATATCTGCCCTTACTGCCATGGTACACGGTTATCAGAGGCCGCAAGAGCCCCGAGAATATGCGGAATATCAATTGATCAAGCATGTGAAATGACTTTATATGAACTTATTAAGTGGGTAGAGGAAGTTCCTGCAAGCTTACCCGGGAAAATGCGTTCAATGGCGGAAGCAATATGTGAATCTTTCCAGGTAACTGCAAAACGATTGACAGACCTAGGGCTTGGCTATCTTTCGCTTGACCGGGCAGCCTCAACGCTTTCAACCGGCGAAAGGCAGAGAATGCAGCTTGCACGCGCCGTAAGAAACCGTACAACCGGCATTCTCTATGTCCTTGACGAGCCATCGATCGGATTACATCCGGCCAATATTAAAGGTCTGGCTGCGGTTATGCAGGATCTTATCGCCGACGGGAATTCAGTTGTGCTTGTTGACCATGATATACAGATTTTATCAGAAGCCCAATGGATTATTGAAATGGGGCCTGATTCAGGAAGTGACGGAGGTGAAGTTATTACTCAGGGAACAATTCCGCAAATAATAAAAAATCCGATTTCCAAAATAGGTCCTTTTTTATCAACAAATTCAAATAACCCCATAAGACCACGGCCTGACCGTAAAAAAATCTTTGACAACGGAACGATAAATCTTTCCACATCGGAAATTCATACGGTCAAACCTCTTGAAGTCAGCATTCCTAAAGGGAGACTTACTGTAATTACAGGTGTATCAGGTTCCGGAAAAACAACGCTTATTTTGGAAAGCCTTATTCCGGCACTGGAAAACCACATTGCAGGGAAAAAATTACCTGAACACGTTAAAAATATTGAAGCTGAGGGGATTAAACATATAAAACTTATTGACGCAAGCCCTATCGGAATAAATGTCCGCTCAACCGTTGCAACTTATGCAAATGTTCATGACGAACTTAGGAAAGTATTTGCAAAGACAACAGACGCCAAAAATTCCGGTTATAAAGCCGGCGACTTTTCATACAATACAGGAAGTCTGCGCTGTCCGACATGCGATGGAACAGGAAGCATAAGTCTTGATGTACAATTTTTACCTGACGTTGAAGTTGCCTGCCCTGAATGCAAAGGAACCCGTTACTCCAAACAGGCAGAAAGGATTAAGTATACGTCAAAAGCTAAAGAAACTTATTCTCTGCCGGAAATTATGGGAATGGATATAAACCACGCACTTAAAGCCTGCAAAGATTTAAATATAGTAAGGCAGCGGCTTGAGGTACTAAGAGATTTAGGGCTTGGGTATTTAACATTGGGAGAAGCGACACCGAATCTTTCAGGGGGAGAAGCCCAGCGGTTAAAATTAGCGTCTGAAATGGGGCGCAGACAAGAAGATTCTGTTTTTGTTTTTGATGAACCTACAATCGGCCTGCACCCGCTTGATGTGCAGTCATTACTCGGAATATTCCAAAAACTAATTGAAAATAACGCAACGGTTATTGTTATAGAACACGATCTTGATGTAATAAGCAATGCGGATTACATTATAGATATGGGCCCGGGCGGAGGAAAAGACGGAGGGAAAATTGTTGCAGCAGGAACGCCTTACGAAATTTCTCAAGAACTTAACAGTATCACCGGGCATTATCTGAAAGAATATTTATAACACCCGGCTGCCTTTTTATATATATGCCCCTGCTTATACAGATTTTAGAAAATTTATCAGGACTTTTGGGGAACTCCAAGATATTAATTACCACGGATAGTCATCTTTAATCTGCCAGCCGTCGTTTTGTATGAGATATCCGCACACAAAACCTCCTGACTTACATTCATTAATCATATAAGCTCTTGTAGTTCTGCTTGGGTCAAGTCTGACATAGTTATCATCAGTAATGGTATAGCTGGCAGGTTGCGGTAATTTAAATTTACCGCAACAAAAAAGCTGGAAGGTTGTTTTTTGAAGTGTATTTCCTCAAAAGAAATATTATTTAACATGTATATTAAATATGAATTTTATTATATACTTTAATAAAGGGATTGATAGGAAATATGAACCAAGATTTTATAATATCTAATATAAAACCTTATCTGAACTCTAAAAAAGAATTAACTTATGAAAATTTTGAAAAGTTATTTTCGTTCTTAGACAGACAAGAACAGTATGAGGTGTGTAATCTGCTTGAAGCCATGGGAATTAACCTGGTTGAACAACAGTCAGTCCAAGATATACTGAAAGAAAAAATTCCTAGCGCAAATAATCCCCGCAAAACAACAGATACTCAAAAAAAATCCCAAAATTCGAATTACAAAATAAATTTATATAAACTTCTAAAAGAACCAAACGAACGCCTTGCAATATTATATCAAAATACAAAATCGGAAATCTATATTAAGGCACTGCTCATAAAAAATATAAAATTTCTGACAAAAGAAGCATATTCTATCAGCAAATATTACAGTCACAGCTTTGATCACGAGGAACTTTTGCAGCTGGCGCAAATAGGATTTCTGAAAGGCTGTAAGAATTTTAACGTAACCAAAGGATATCATTTACTAACATATACACACCTATGGATTAAGCAGTTAATATTGCATGAGATAATATACAAAGGTTTTATGATTCGGCTGCCTGATCATAAATGGGAAGAAATCCGCAGAATATCCAAACTGCTTTCACGCTGCAAAAATGACGAAATTGAAAATGTTTTAAAAAGAAATAACATATCACCCGAAAAATATAACGAAGTTAAACGCTTAAAACAGCAATACTTAAATTCCGTTTCTTTAGATGATCAAATCGGTGATTGCGAAAATGTGCATTTGATAGATTTAATTTCACCGGGTAATTACTGCCTTATAAGCAAGTATGAAACACCTGAAGAAGTTTTTGAATATAAAGAATTAATAAATTTTGTCAATTATATAATAAAAACTCTTTCCGACAAAGAACGAGATGTAATCATAATGCGTTACGGCCTGGACAGCAGTTTGAATGAGAAAAAATTATCAGAAATAGGAAAAAAATTCGGAGTGACCAAAGAACGCATACGGCAAATAGAAAGAAGAGCTATCTTAAAATTAACTCATCTGATTAAAAGTAAATGCAGCAAAGATGATGAATTTATAAGAAACTTTCTTCCTGAATATAAGACCGAACTTAACGAGAATTATTTTTTCAAAAAGGACAATATATCATATATCCCGGACATTTATGAAATCATAAGAAGAATAATTTTTTTGTACCCGAAAGAAACCAGTGCAAATTTGTTATACCCTAAAATTAAAGAATGCGCGCTGCAAAACGGATATGAAAAATATAGTCTGAGTCAAAATGAAATTATGCCCAAAATAGAATACATACAAAGGAGTAGCAATGCAAAATGTAATTGAGAATCAAGTTAGTGAAGTTATATCTAAATTGGATCTGAACAAAAGCGTCGTTGTGCTGAAAGGGATTTCTAAACCGGAAATTCCGCAGACAAAAATGCAAGAACTTTTTGAAAAAGGATTTACATTAAGCTGGCTGGAACTTTATAATTTAAACAGAAAAATAATAACTTATGAAGAATTTCTGTATTTTTATACTTTTATCAAATCAGAATACGATTTTATTTACATTATAAATAACAATATATATAATAACTTCTACCCTCTGACAGCGGAAATTCCGGGAGAAACAAAACTACTGCTGGCAGAATTTTTTGATGATGACAATGAATATATACCAAATACGCAAATCCAAGACGGTGAATGCTATACTCATATATTTTCTAACTTGAAAAAAGTTAATGATACATATTTTGTAAGATATAATGACATTTTTGAATCAAATGACCTGAAAATTAAAAACATAGACCTGTTTGATACGCACAGCCTCCCGGAACTGCCGCTCAATATAACGGACATTACAAATGATATTCTGTACCTGGAGGAAGCAGGCGATTACCTGAATGTTCTGGAACAATTAGCAAATAACAAACCACTGTATGTTAATATTGAAAACTACAGCGGAGAAGAAGAATTACTAAAAGAAAAACTTCAAATTATTTCAACATACATAAAACCGGTAACTCTGGTTAAATCAACTGAAACAGTTCATCCGTTAAAAACAAACCCGCGTTTTAAAGAACTGCTGAAAAAATACTGGCAGCACGATACATTCAGACAGCTTAAAATTTATGATTTCAACGATATAAAACACGGGAAAAAAGAAGTAAAAGAAATTTCGCAGGAAAATATCATAAGCGACATAGTAACCCAAGCCGAATTATTTCTGGAAAATCCTTCTGCCGATTACAGAGATATTTTTGTAACAGCCCCGACAGGCTCCGGCAAATCAGCAATGTTTCTAATACCTGCTATGTACCTGGCCGAAAAATATAACCTCATAACACTTGTAATATCACCGTTAATAGGGTTGATGAACGATCAGGTAGCTAATTTGGAAAAGCTGTCATACGAGCATGCCAGAACAATAAATTCAGACATATCAGCCGTTGAAAAAGAAGAAATTACGGAAGAAATAAAAAACGGGGAATGTCATATATTATATTTATCTCCGGAATCATTACTTGCCAGAAGCGACATTTCACAAATAACAGGAGACAGAAAAATCGGTCTGATTGTCATAGATGAAGCTCATATTGTAACAACCTGGGGTAAACAATTCCGTCCGGATTACTGGTACTTAGGAGATTATATAAAAAAATTAAGGAAAAAACAGACACTGTTAAATCATCCGTTTTTAGTTGCGACCTTCACAGCAACAGCCATATTTGGCGGAGAAGAAGATATGTATAAGGAAACCCTGAATAGTTTGAATATGCGTACACCTATTACATATCTGGGATATGTAAAACGTAATGATATTACAATTAAAATATCGGAATTAGAAACACAAACCCAAAAAGAACAATATCAAAAAGATAAATTTAACTCCTTAATTGATGTAATAAAACGAGCCGTAACCATGGATAAAAAACTTCTTATATATTTTCCGACAGTAAGTCTGATCGAATCGTTTTATACCTACTGCATATCACAAGGACTAGGGCAATATATCGTCAAATACCACGGTCAAATGCAAGGCAGCGATAAAAAAGAAAATGCACAATTGTTCAAAATTAAAGAGAAATTAGTAATGCTTGCCACAAAAGCCTTCGGCATGGGAATCGATATCAGCGATATCAATATAGTCTGCCATTTTGCCCCTACAGGAAACGTCTGTGACTATGTTCAGGAAATCGGCAGAGCCGCAAGAAATCCTGAAATTGAAGGAGAAGCCATCTATTCGCACATGAAAAATGATTTCCAATACATAAACAGATTGCACGGTCTATCTGCAATAAAAAAATATCAGCTTGTAAAAGTTATACAAAAAATTTATGAACTGTTTAAAATAAAACTCAACGAAGAAAATCAAAACAACACGCGTCTTTCCAAAAAACGCAATGAAATGCTTGTCGATGCTGAAAATTTCACCTACATTTTTGAAACACCGGCAGACTCCTCGCAGGATGATCTTATTGGGAAAGTTAAAACAGCACTTCTGCTGATCCAAAAAGATTATACGGCAAAAATGGGCTTTTCTCCGTTTGCAATGAGACCTTCAACCCTTTATGCAAAAGGCTTTTTCCATATTCCCGACGACATCATTGATAATCTCATTAAACGCTACGGACAAAAAACATTTCACC
>CALUYR010000041.1 GCA_944325045.1 Candidatus Gastranaerophilales bacterium | reverse complement strand
CATATTTTCAACCAAACCCGCTCTAAGAAAAATCTTGTCGCAACCCCGAAAAAAGTGCCTGGATATGATAAGCTTGTATATATAATATATCGTATTTAACGGAGTTTTTCACCCTCCCGGAGAATAAATTTTTCACGAAAAAGTAACTCTTAAGAATTAGTATTTTGAGGCGTTTGAACATTTTCGATATCCTTCATTGAAATATTGAATTTCAAAAGGAAAAAGCCGCCCAAAATTGTAAGAATAATAATAAGGATTCCCTGATGCACGGTTGATATAGCAAGTGTGGTGGATTTTGGCACACCGAAAATTCCCAGTGCCAAAATGTAAGCATACTGGTATGGCCCGAGAAAAACAGATGTAGACGGGATCATAGTTGAAAAAGATATAAGACTTATAACAAATAAACTTGCGGCAAATCCAAGCCCTAAATTAAAACTACACAAAATTAAATATGTAACATAAGCTTCAAGTCCCCATATTACAATACTCGAAACCAGCGCCAACATTGATAATTTAAAACTGTTCAAAACTTCAAAACCTTCGATAAAGGAATTTGCATACCCGCAAAGTTTATCAATTATATTACTGAAAACATCAGCCGTTTTCCGGGGCAGAAATTTTGAAACAAGTTTTATCTTATCACAAATGAGATTAATTTTATTAAATTTAAAAACGATGAAAAAAACGACCAGGCTTCCGATAAACAGAGCACCGATACCATAAGCCAGGTTCAAAATCCATTGCTGGCGGCAATACAAAAAAACAGCAGTAAAAAGAATTAAAAATACAGTAATACCATCAAGAGTTCTTTCAAGAATTATAGACCCGAAAACCTTCATCTTTTTTTCCTGCTTGACCTGACCGAGATAATAAGCCCGGTAAAGATCTCCGGCACGCGCAGGCAGGAAAATATTAAGCATGCTTCCGGCAATAAAAACTTCTCCCAAATGTAGTGCCGAATATTTAGGATTGTATATTAATAAAGCTTTCCACCTTATTCCGCGAAGATACATTGCAATCGTATAAAAAACAACTATCGGCAAGATATTCTTAAAGTCAAAACTCTTAAACGTTGAAAGCAATTCATGCCAATTTATTTTGTAAAAAATCAAAACCAGCAATAATAAAGTAATAATAAACGGAATAATTTTTCTCTTTTTCATATCTTATATTGTAACATAAGAAAGTTTCAACAAGAAGTTTTTTTTACAAACGAATATTAATAATAAATAAAGCAAAAAGGAAACAACGGGTTGCCGAAAAAATTTCTACATGCTATAATAAGAGCTATGAAACACACATTTGAACATAAAGTATATTATTCAGATACCGATGCATACGGAGTTGTATGGCACGGAGCATACTTACGCTGGCTGGAAGCCGGGCGGGTAGAGTTGTGCGAACTGTTCGGACATAATTTGGAAGAACTTGCGGCCCGCGATATTCTGCTTCCGGTTGTAAATCTCAATGTAAAGTATAAAAAATCCGCAAGATTAAACGATACTGCTGTTATAGAAACTGAAATCTCAAAGTTTAACGGATTGACAGTAACCTTTAAGCAATACATAAAATCAAAGGAAACAGACAAAATATTTATAGAAGCTGATGTTGATGTTGTTGCAATATCTAATACTACCGGCAAACTATACAGAAGGATGCCGCAAGTGCTTGCTGAAACATTCGAAAAGGAACTGAAATGCCTTCAACCCGTTTAAATAAATATATAGCAGCTTCCGGTATATGCTCAAGAAGAAAAGCAGATGAACTTATTGAATCCGGAGTAGTCTATGTTAATGCCCAAAAAGTTACGGAGCTGGGCTACCTTGTAAAAGAAAAAGATAAGGTTTTTATAAATAATAAATTAATTAGACCGGTAAAACATTTATACTACAAATTTTTTAAACCTGCCGGATATATAACAACAAGCAGCGACGAAAAAGGAAGAAAAACTATATATGATATCTTGCCGGAAAATTTAAGAGGATTAAAACCGGTAGGAAGATTGGATAAAGATTCAACCGGATTACTAATCCTGACCAACGACGGGGAATTAATAAATTCGCTTACCCATCCGTCCGTAAAAGTTCCGAAAGTTTACCTGGTAAGCATAGACAGTCTTATTCACGCGCATGAACTCGAACAGATGGCTAACGGTATAGAAATAGAAAAAGGGAAAATTGCGTATGCTGATATACAGGTTCTTGAAGCAGAGAAAAACAGAACGATGATGAGGATCACTCTTTACCAGGGGATGAACAGACAAATCAGAAAAATGTTTGAATACTTTGGCTATGAAGTTAAATCGCTGAAGAGAATACAGCACGCAACAATCCAGCTTGAAGGACTTAAACGAGGTGAGGTAAAACCAATTAAACCCAGAGAAGTTAAAGATTTAAAGAATTTTTTAAACAGGGTTATTCAAAACAATGATTAGAATAGCAATTACAGGCAATATTGCAGCAGGGAAAACCGCAGTACAGAAAATTATAGAAAAATACGGTTATAAAGTTCTTGACACCGATAAAGCAGGTCACGAACTCCTTGATCAACTTCCGGAAATAAAACAGGCATTTAAGAACTATGACGTATTTTCAGACACCGGAGAAATATCAAGAGAAAAACTCGGGAAATTAGTATTTTCCGATAAGGAACTGAAAAAAAAACTGGAAGGAATTATTCATCCTCAAATAAGAAAAGAACTGAT
This sequence comes from Candidatus Gastranaerophilales bacterium, assembly GCA_944325045.1. Lineage (GTDB taxonomy): Bacteria > Cyanobacteriota > Vampirovibrionia > Gastranaerophilales > Gastranaerophilaceae > UBA1221. Next base: position 8,807 of record CALUYR010000041.1, on the reverse strand, counting down.
AAAATTTTTTAATACAAACAAAAGCGAGCCGGTAATTTTTGCCGGAATACCGCTTTTATTTGAAAGTAACATGAGAGATATATTTGATAAAGTTCTTCTTATTTATACGGATGATGAAATACGTAAAAAAAGACTACTATTGAGGAATAATTACACTCCTGAGTATGCCGGAATTCGCATGAAATCACAAATCCCCCAGGAAGAAAAAAAACTTTTATCGGACTACATAATATACAATAACGGCACCCTTTCTGATCTTGAAAGATCTGTAGAAAAATTTTTAACCGAACAGACTAAGCATTAACAGGAACGAATATACTCATATTATTTGACTGCTTAAGGTTGGGGTTGATAAAATCACTAGCCGCAGAGCCGTCGCCCAGAGTGATTTCCACATGACCAAAATCGCTGCTGTAACCCGAATCACCTTTAGGGTAAACAAGAACACAGCCGGCCGGTAATTTTGTAACATCAACACTTGACGGATCAATTTCTTTAAAGTGAGAATTATTTCTCAAACTGGTTTTAAGTTCCCAGGCATGGCCGCGCGCGCCTGCAATGCCTACTCTTGCCATCGCATCACTGACGTATCTTGAACAGAAACCGGTTGAACGAGGTTCAACATGAGAGGCTGCTTCTTGGGCAAGCTTTTGAGCCAGGCTTGCATTATAACCTGCTTCTTTTAATGATGTAAACTTTACTGATGTATTAAAATCATCTTTTTTAGAAGAAGCCGGCTTAACAGAAGATGTCCGGAATAATCCCGGAAGCTTGAATTCCGGAAGCTTGAATTCCGGAAGCTTAATTTCCGGAAGCTTGAACCATGATCTGTTTAACTGTTCATAGGAATTATAATCCAATTGATTAAAAGATGAAAAATAATCATAACTGTCAAAACGATAAGATTTCGGACAAGGATTTGGCGGACTGTTCAAGGTGTTGTCGCTTAATGACGAAAATAAATCTCCGCACAAGTCAGAACTTGGATACTGGTAAAGAACATAAGGCTGAGTTACACTTGAAAAAGGCAGACAAATCTGCTGAAATAACGCAGGAAAAGGAATATCCCACCGCGATGAGTATTCAGTCTTGTAACTCTTAAAATCTATCCTTAAAGTATCCATTACTCCAATATCCCTAGTGCCCTTATATATAAATAAAGTTAAATTTAAGTCTAAAATTGCCCGGGATTAAAAAAAATTTACAATAAATATTGAGGATAAATAATAAATATGTTATAATAATAAAGTAAATATGAGATCTTAACAGAAGGTAATACATGCAAAACCCAATCACAGTAAGGTTTTCCCCGATAGGGGGGGGGGCAGACTAAGGGCGTAAACCCTTGGTATATAAGCCTTTGCATTGTTGCCAGCCCCGATTTTGCAAATCATATCAGATTATTGTGCGTTTTAAGGAATAATTTTTTTGTAAGAACGTTTTCGGAGATACCGGAAAAATTTTTGCGAAATATATTTATTTCGCTATTTCAACTGCAAATTTTATTTATGTCTTATATTTAATTAAGGTATTTAATATGGTATAATATATTTGATTGGAGGATTTATGTTTAAGAAAAGTTATACTGGTTTTAATCTTGCGGAGTTTTTTTCACCACAGCAACACTCGCCGCGCCGAACCGCATTCACTCTGGCGGAAGTTCTTATCACCCTCGGAGTTATTGGCGTTGTTGCGGCACTTACGCTGCCAAATCTTATTCAAAATTACGAAAAAATGGTCATTGTCAACAGACTTAAGGTTAACTTTAACATTATGAACAATGCAATTAGAATGTCGGAATCTGCTAACGGAGAAGTTGCGGAATGGGGTCTGGTTAGTAATGCGAGAAAAGAATATGAAGCAGCATCGGATAAAGCATTAAGAATAAAAATAGTTAAAGAAAATATCCTACCTTATTTGAACGGAGCTGAACTAACAGAAACAAAAACACTTGCCCAAATGGGTTATAAAACTCCTTTTGCATATCCGGACGGATCGATATATGCGCCAGTCAGTGCAGCCGGGCCAATGATAAGACTAAATAACGGAACTATAATACTTTTAGCAGGACAGATATCAACAGCGGATCCGACAACTGGCAAAACTTATGTTATGGGCATGACTTTTTACATGGATATAGATGGCCCTAAGGGCAAAAATATAATTGGTAAAGATATTTTTGTTACAGAGCTCCCATTTGCACATAAAACAAAATTTATGTTGAAGGAAAACTGGATTTTAACAGGAGAGAACACTATACGGATTGTAGCAAAAAACAGAGCAGATCTGGTAGAGCAATGTAAAACTCATGCGACATATTGTGGACGATTGATTTAGTTTGACGGGTGGGAAATTAAAGATGACTACCCGTGGTGGTAATGTTAATAAAGCACTCAGCAACAGCGGGACTAAATAAGTTCCGCTTTTTTAGTCCCTTGTCTAATACATTTGGATGAGATTTTGTGACATGGTTAAAGTTAAAAAATTTAAAGTCGAACAATTAAATATACACATTTTATTTGGAGCTCGAAATGTCAGAACAAATTTTAGCACAACCATTGATCTCAACAGATAATGAAAAAAACCAAAAAGCAAAACAACACTTGGAACAGGCAAGAATTTGCCATGAAAGATATTTAATAAGAAAAGACAATACGGATTTACAGGAAGCAATTACAAATTACATAGATGCAGTGAAATATGATCCGAGTATTCCGGAAACATACTACAGGCTTGCAACTCTAATGTGGGAGCAAGGGCAAATAAGTATTAATACTGCAATTGACCAGTGTAGAACAGCAGTTTCTCTCGCGCCTGACAATATGAACGCGCATTTATATACGGGTTTTTTCATGCAAATGGCTGAAAAATATCCGGAAGCTGTTAATGAATTTAAATCCGCAATTAAGCAAGGACGGTTAAAATCAGCGCGCCCAAGACTTGTTTTATCTCACGCGCTTTTGGAAAAAATAAGCTCAAAACAAGGTAATGTATGTGATTACATGAGTTTTATATATTACTTTTTGTCAGGAAGTTTAATGCTGGCCTGGGACAGACCGCTTCTGAAAATGTTCTACAAAAAAATCTCAGATGATATAAGTGTTTTCAGCTATAATACGGTCGGGAATTTCCTGGAAAAATTTAAACTCTATGATAAAGCAGAAGAACTATATCGCAAGGCTGTTACAGGAACAAATCATTCCCAATTATTTTATGATAAAATGGGCGACCTTGCACTTAAAAATAAAGAAATAGATTTATGCGCAGACTGCTACAGAAAAGTTCTGGAATCAAATCCGCTTAACAGAGATGTATTAGTAAAACTTGCAACAGTATTGCAAACCTATTTCCCGGATAACACAACAGAAGCAATTGAATGTTATGAAAAATTACTGGAATTTGACATTGATACAGCCTCAATCTACTACGAGTTAGGACATTTATATTTGCGAAAAGAAGATAAAATTAACTCGATAAGCGCATTTAAGCTTGCGCTTGAAAGAGATTCAGAAAATCCATATTACAATAATTCTCTTGCTTATGCATACTCAAAAGCGGAACTTTATGATGACGCAATTGAACATTATCAAAAAGCGATTGCAATAAACCCTGATAACGAATGGACTTCAATAGTTTGCCAGGCGCTCGGGGCAATCTATGCTGAAGTCAGCGGCAATATTGAAGCAGCCGTTGCAACATACCAGGCAGGAATAATCCTGAATCCGAAAAATTATGAATTATATATCGCGCTGGGTGATACTTATATGGCAGATTACGATCTCGACAAAGCGATTAAAGCTTACTGTGATGCTATTCTTGCAGATCCGCAGGACTACCGCGGTTACTCTAAAGCCGGCATTGCACTTTACGAAAAAGATTACATTGAAGAAGCTCTTGTCGCTTACCACAAGTCTATCGAGCTCAATCCTGAAAACGCATTTGCACAAAATAATCTCGGAATTCTCTACCTAGACGGATTAGCAGACGCAGAAGAAGCCCTCGAATACTTTGAAACGGCAATTGAATTAAATCCTAACTATAATCTTGCCTGCTTTAACGCCGGAAGAGCAAGCCAGGAAATGGGCTTTATAAATGACGCTGCCAATTATTATCAGATGGCAATTGATTTGAATAAAGAAACAAATGAACTCGACGAAGAAGACATAATGAACAGACTCAGAAAATTATTTGAAGTGTAACTTGCTTTCTCTTTAATTAAACCGGAATTTCCTGCAGGAAATTCCGGTCTTTTTATATACTAAATTTTTAAACAGCTAATCAAAAGTTAAAAACAAGCAGAAGCAAGCCTGCAATAGCAAGTGCCGGCCCAAAAGGAAGATAAGTCAATGTATTTTTGTTTTTCAACCCTTTAATAACCTCGAAACAAGCCCATATTCCTAACCCCAGCATAATCAGCATTGAAACAACAAGATACAGCGAATTATCCATCAAAGAAGTTTTATGCTGAACAAAATACATACCAGCCGCATACAAAAAGAACAGAACAAGAGATATGATTGTTTTCCAGTCTTTATTGCAGGCAAGCTTTTTAATGAATAACGGCAAAGTGAAAAGAATTTGAATTGCTATACTAAGAAGAACAATCCAAAGAACGTTCTTCCATCCAAAAACCGCCCCAAGCCCGGCTGCAATATACGTATCACCTTCACCGAACGCCCTCTCTCCGGCAATAAGATATCCGATACGAGCCGCAATTTCCATAATAACAGCTCCGAGTATAAGCCCTAATAAAGAGACAGTCAAAGGGTTATTAATGCACCACTCCGTTGTAGGTACAAAGCCGACAATCGTATTAACCTTAACCAATATTTGAACAATAGTTAGATAGAAATTATAAAACAACCCTACAGCAATAAGCGAATAGGTATGAGCATCAAATACAACACGCTCCTTGATATCCGTTACTGAAATCACAATTAGCAGGCAGGTTATAATCAATGCGAAAATAGTATTAATACTAAGCCCGTAAACACAAAACACAGCAACAAACAAGCTCCCGGTAATAAACTCAACAATAGGATACTGAATACTTATGTGTTCATGGCAGAAATAACATTTTCCGCGCAGCAAAAGATATGAAATAATCGGGATATTATGCCACCACTTGAGGCGATTACCGCATTTGGGGCACTTGGAAGGCGGCAGCACAATTGACTCACCGCTGAAAGCTCTTAATATAACAACATTTAAGAAGCTTCCGAATATTGTCCCGATACAAAATACAAAAAATAAGATTCCTAATAAAATTAAATACATTTTCATAAAAATATCCTCAATACTTTTTAATTATTTCATACATTTTGTTTAGCGCTTTTTTAAGCCTGCGCGACACCTGCATAGGAGAGAGGTGAAGCTTTTCAGAAATTTCTCTCTGATTAAGTTCTTCATAAAAGCTCAATTCAAGAACATTCCTAAGATCCGCCGGCAGTTTTTTTATTGCGGATTCGATCATAAGTTTATCTTCATAAGAGTTCCAAAATTCCTGATAGTCACCGGATGGGATTTTATCCATAAGAGAAATATCTTCATTATCAGAAGAAATTGTCTGGTCAAGCGAAATCATTGTTCTGTACTGCTCAACTTTCATAACTTCTTCAACTTTTTCTTCAGGAATATTTATGTATTGAGCGATTTGAGAAACAGCAGGATCAATATTTCCAGCTTCTTTTAGCTCTTTTCTTGCATTATAAATTTTAAACATAATCTCCTGAAGTTTTCGCGGGGTCTTGATTAATCCGGCTTTATCCCTGATATAATGTCTTATTTCCCCTTTAATAAAATAATTTGCATAAGTATAAAACTTAGCATTTTTATCAGCCTCAAAAAATTTAACAGCCTTGATTAAGCCGACAGCACCGACTTGCACAAGATCCTCCATCGGAGACAAAGCCTGGATAGCAAGCGGAGCTGCAATTTTTTTGACAAGCTCCATACCGATTTCAATAATCTTTATATGAAGCATCCTCTTTTTCTTCTCATCCTGACAGCTTTTATATAAAAGTATAAGTTCATCTATATTATTGGCTTTGATATCGGATTTCAAGATAATCTCCCAAGTTTACTATAAGTATAACACGCAAGGCATATCATGTAAAATAATTAAGTTTATGTAATATTTTAACTCAATAATTTTATTTTATGATATGATTTATAAGAAGTAGAACTTGAATGGAGAGAAAACAATGATAACAATAAAAGATGTTGAACACGTTGCAAAACTGGCTCGTCTTGAATTGACTGAGGAAGAAAAAGAATTATATACAAAACAGCTGGGAGATGTCTTAAAATACGTTGACCAAATGAATGAAGTTGATACTTCAAATGTAAAACCTATGACACAGGTAATTGATTTTGTAAACGTTATGAGAGAAGACAAAGTTGTTTACGAACAAACAAAAGAAGAATTAATGGCAAACGCACCGGAAGAAGAAAACGGATTTTTCAAAGTACCAAAAATTAATTAATAATTACTCAAAGCTTTGATAAAAAAAGTTTTAACTGATTTAAATAAAAGATGAAAGAATAAATTTTTGATTGGAATTTAAGGGGTATGGCATGACAAAATATATTTTTATAACAGGCGGGGTTGTAAGTTCACTAGGCAAAGGTATAATAGCCGCATCACTGGGCAGACTTCTAAGGGCACGGGGATTTTCAGTAATAAACCAGAAATTTGATCCGTACATAAATGTAGATCCTGGAACAATGAGTCCGTTTCAGCACGGAGAAGTATTTGTAACAGACGACGGCGCAGAAACAGACCTTGACCTTGGGCACTATGAACGGTTCACTGATACCAATCTCGGTAAGTATAATAACGTTACCTCGGGCAGTGTTTACCAGCATGTTATAGAAAAAGAACGCCGCGGTGATTACCTTGGCGGAACAGTTCAGGTAATTCCGCATATTACAAACGAAATTAAAGCAAGAATTATCGCAGCAACAAAACAGTTCAAACCGGATTTCCAGCTTATAGAAATCGGCGGAACAATAGGTGATATAGAAAGCTTGCCGTTTATTGAAGCAATAAGACAATTTAAATCTGAAATAGGTATAGGAAACGCTGTTTCTATACATTGTACACTTCTTCCTTACCTTCCGACATCAGGTGAACTTAAAACTAAACCATCACAGCACAGTGTAAGCGTATTAAGAAGCTACGGCATTCAGCCGGAAATTCTCGTATGCAGGACAACTAAACCTATTCCTAAAACAGAAAAAGAAAAACTAGCACTGTTCTGCTCTGTGGCAAAAGAAGCAGTTCTTGAATGCCGTGATATGAAAAGTATCTACGAAGTTCCGCTGGCAATGGAAGAACAGAATATGGCAGGTGTTGTCTTAAAAATGCTCCAGGTTCAGGACAGAAAAGCAGATCTTGAGGCTTGGAAAAGACTGGTTAATAATATTAAAAATCCGAAAAATACAATTACCGTAGCGATTGCCGGGAAATACACAAAACTTTCAGACGCCTATATATCTGTCGTTGAATCCCTGAAGCATGCCGGATATGCAGACGATGTAAAAGTTGATATAAAATGGATTAACTCAGAAGATTGCGTTGACTATAAAGCGTGTAAAGATCTTATGAAAGATGTAAGCGCTGTTGTCGTACCCGGCGGGTTCGGTATAAGAGGGATAGAAGGGAAACTTAACGTAATAAGATATGCAAGAGAAAATAATATACCGTTTTTGGGCTTGTGCCTTGGTATGCAGTGTGCTGTAATCGAATACGCAAGAAATGTTCTGGGACTTAAAGACGCTAATTCAAAAGAATTTGATGAAAATTCCCCGGCACCAGTTATAGATCTCATGCTGGAACAAAAAAATGTCCAGGGATACGGCGGCACAATGAGGCTTGGAGCGTATGAATGCATACTGAAAAAAGGTTCTGTTGCATATAAGGCTTACGGAAAGGAAAAAATTTCCGAAAGACACAGGCACAGATATGAAGTTAACAATGAATACATAAAGGCACTATCTGATGCAGGACTTGTATTTTCCGGAATGTCTCCGGACGGTATGCTTGCGGAAATTATTGAACTGCCAAAACTAAACTGGTTTGTTGCCTCGCAGTTCCACCCGGAATTTAAGTCCAGACCGGATAGACCGCATCCGTTGTTTAAAGGACTGATAGATGCGGCAATTAAATTAAAAAAATAAAAATATTGCCTTAATATCGAGTATTTATTAATGTTACTTTATATTAAAATTTTTTAAGACATAGCAAAAAAAAATATTTACGATTGTTTAATGGATGGGGAATAAATAATGAGAATAACAAGAATATCACCAGTAAGCTTCAGATCAACAGGAAAAGAGCCAGAAAAGGTTCAACCGGCTTTGCCTGCAAAGAATAACGGATCAGACAAAACTTTTGGAAGTAAACTGAAATCCAATCCTATTCCATACGTTGCCTCAGCTGTTGCTGCGCTGGCCGCAATTGTAATTATTGTAAAAGGAAAAAATAAAGGATGGTTTTCTTTTTTGAAGAAATCCAAACACGAACCCAATATTCATTCAGATCGTTCAAGAGGAGGGCTCAAGGGGAATAGTCCGGACGAACTGAATGGCGGTGCTGATCCGCAGCCTAAAGGAAATGGGGGGAATAGTCCGGACGAACTGAATGGCGGTGCTGATCCGCAGCCTAAAGGAAATGGGGGGAACAGTCCGGACGAACTGAATGGCGGCACTGAACCGCAGCCTAAAGGAAATGGGGGGAATAGTTCCAACGACCTGAATGGCGGCACTGATCCCCAACCTAAAGGAAATGGGGAAAATAGTTCCAA